>WAQS01000170.1 GCA_015520115.1 Ferroglobus sp. | reverse complement strand
GTGTCAAGGAATCTGAAGATCATCTCGCCTACCATTCCCACCCCCCTAATTGTTTGGTAAGGTTGCGGCTATAAAAGATTAATCAATCAATGAACTCTCCAAAATTTCTCTTGTTACCTCCTCCGCCACCTCTTCTTTCGAACCTCCAGCAAGGATTACAATTTTTTTACTGTTAATTGTTAAAAATGATCTGATCATTTCCCTGAGGTCTTCGACTCCGATCCCGTCTCCCATGTATTCCCCTTCAAAGATGTCCAAGCCTAAGTACCATATCACCGCATCGAAATCCTCAACAGACTGGCAGACAACTTTGAAAGCCCTCACGAATTCCGTTCTGTCTTTGTAACAGACGCAACCTCTTTCCAAGCATATGCAGTAGTAGTTTCCTCCCAAAGCCGAGTGATGGGCGTCGGTATCTATAATAGCGACTCTGTATCCTTTTCTTTCGAGAAGCTCCCTTAAAACCGCAACATCGTTTAAAAAGCTGTACCCTCTAAACTTGTCCCTCTCAGCCTGATGCCCCGTTCCGGCGGTGGCTAAAATAACGAGATCGCACTCTTCAATTGCCTCGGAGGCTTTGACAACGCACTTAGCCGATTCGAAAACTGCTTCAGAAAAAGGAAGTTTTTTTACTTTCTCCACGAGTCTTCTCTCGTGGTAGATCATAAATTCCTCAAAACTATCGGATGGAGAGAGCATCTCGACCTTGTACTCTCTTATCGCCCTTTCAAAACCGGATATTTTCAAACAGGGACCTATGAGGAGGTCATCTTTGAGCTTAGGAGAGTAAACCACACAAACTTTCATTAAAAAAATCTTTAGGGGAAACCAATAAATATTTTTCTCCGTAATCTCTGTTTATGGAATTAACCGTTACTTTCCTCCCTTCAGGTAAAAGAGCCAAGGTAAAAAAGCTCACCACGATTTTGGAAGCAGCTCAGTCCGTTGGGGAGGGTATAAGGAGTCTCTGCGGTGGTAAAGGCAGTTGCGGAAAGTGTAAGGTCGTAGTGAAGAAAGGAAGCGTCGAGAAAAATCCGGAACCACACGAAAAGTTCGTAAGCAAAGAGGAGGAAGAGGAGGGTGTAGTACTCGCATGTCAGAGCAAAATTCTAAGCGATCTTGAAGTTTTCATTCCTCCAGAGTCGAGGCTTGAAAAACAGCAGATCCTTTCCGAGTTTTTCGTCACCGAAGCTGAGTTAAATCCGGCTGTTAGGAAGGAATTCTACAAAAATGCGTTTCTCCCCGAAGTTCTCGCTTCCAAGGGTTACACCCTTTCTTGTGAAACGGAAATAGAGGAGGGAGATTTCACCCTCGTTTTGAGAGGAAAAGAAGTGATAGCAGTTGAAGAAGGAGATACGAGGGACAAGTTTTTCGGCTTGGCTGTGGACATAGGAACGACAACAATCGTCGTCGCCCTTGTGGATTTGAACACTGGTAGAGTCGTGAACATAGCTTCTGATTACAACGGACAGATCATCTACGGAGAAGAAGTTTTGAGCAGGGTGGAATTTGCAAGAAGCAGGAAAGATGGAATAAAAATTCTCCAGAAAGCCGTCGTTGATTCGATAAACAAGCTAATCGAGAAAGTTTCAGCGGAATACGTTAAGGAAAACGAAATATACGATGTCGTTGTTGCCGGAAACACTTTGATGACCCACTTCTTTTTGGGAGAGGACGTTGAATACCTCTTCTCCGCTCCAAACGTTAAGGTGGACAGGAAAGCTAAGATTAGGAGTGCTAAAGATCTGGGGTTGAAGGTGAGCGAAGGAGCAGATGTATTTTGCTATCCCCTCGTTGGCAGGTACATCGGAGGGGATATCGTAGCGGATCTCGTTTCTTCTGGAATAGCGAGCGACGACAAAATCACGCTTATGGTAGATCTCGGCACTAATGGGGAAATAGTAATAGGAAGTGAGGGTTGGGCTATGGCTACAAGTGTTGCAAGTGGTCCGGCTTTTGAAGGTTACGAGATAAAGCACGGAAGCAGGGCTGTTGAAGGAGCGATAGATCACGTGAAGATCAACGGCTACGATGCCAAGCCGGAATATACGGTCATAGGAAACGTTAAGCCGAGGAGCATTTGCGGGAGCGGACTCATAGATTTGCTTGCCGAGCTTTTCAAAAACGGAATAGTGGACTTCCAAGGGACTCTCGACAGAAAGAATCCGAGGGTTAGGGTTGACAGCGAACCATATTACGTTGTCGTCGATGCAGAAGAAAGTGCTACGGGAAAGGAGATTGTGTTCACTCAAACGGACATAGATACGCTGATAAAATCGAAGGCTGCGGTTTGCGCTGGAATATCCGTAATGCTGAAGAAGGCTGGATTGAGTATAGAAGACATCGATCGCTTTGTCCTTGCGGGAGCTTTCGGTTATTACATAGACATGGAAAATGCCGTGACAATAGGACTTTTCCCGGAATTCCCGAAGGCTGAAGTAAGGCAGATAGGAAACGGGAGTTTGGCAGGATGTTATTTGGCTTTAACAAATCAAAAGAAGAGATTTCTGGCTGAAACTATTGCAAGGCTCGTATCCTACTTCGATCTTTCCACGGATCCGGACTTCATGGAGGAATACAACGCTGCTTTGAACTTACCCGGAAAGCCGGAGTTGTTCCCAACAATTTACGCGAGGTACGTGTAATGCTCGTCCTCGCTTTGGATTTAACGAGCAGAAAGAAAGCTTTGGAAATCGTTGAAAAAACTAAGGACTTTATCGACGCCATAAAAGTAAACTATCCCATCGTCTTAAGCTGCGGAATCGGAATAGTGAAAGAACTATCGAAAGTGAAGCCGGTGATAGCGGATTTTAAAATAGCGGACATTCCCTACACGAGTTCCCTCATAGCTGAAATCGCCTTTAAAAACGGAGCTAACGCAGTAATATGCCACGGTTTCGTCGGAAGAGATGTTCTAAAAGAAATACTGAGGGTTGCGGAAAATTACGACGGAAAAGTCTACGTCGTGACTGAGCTAACAAACGACGGAGCGAAAGAATTCATGAAACCATTCGCAAGGAAAATAGCCGAAATTGCCAAAGAAATAGGTTGTCACGGACTCATAGCCCCAGCTACAAAGCCGGAAAGAGTTAAGGAAGTAAGAGAAGTTGCGAAAAATCTTGAAATACTAAGTCCGGGCATTGGTGTGCAAAAAGGAAAGCTGGAGGAAATTGCAAAGTACGTTGACGGAATAATCGTCGGTAGATCGATCTACAACGCGGACGATCCGAAAAAGGCGGCGAGGGAAATTAAAGAGAGATTCAGAAAAGCTAAGCTCACTTCCTAACTATCGACGCTATCTTCAGATACGTTTCGTAGAGCTTGTCAGCCAATCTCAGTAGATAGTCGTGATTTTCTACCCTCCTCAAAGCTTCAGGAATGCTACCGTATCCGTCTCTCGTTCCGAAGAGAGCTCCAGTTATCGCTGCCGTCGTGTCGGTATCACCACCACATTTTATCGCCTTCTTTACACCTTCTACGTAATTCTTAGAAGAAAAAAAGCAGTAGAAAGCAAGAGGAACTACATCGTAACTCATTATAGAGTTTCCTATCTCCTTAGCAGCTCTTTTCTCTTCTTCACCCCTTATCTCGTAGGCGTACTCTATCTTTTCAGCTAATAGGCTGTCGTGCTTAGAGACGAAGTTTAAAAGCTCCTCCAAATTGAAATCCTCGTTGACGAGCATTGCTATAGCGACTCCAACAGCCACTGCTCCGGCTATAGCCCCTTTCCCTTTGTGAGTTATCATCGAGGATATGCTGCAGTAGTTTTCAACCAAGCTGTAGTTGAAATGGTAGACGAGCCCGATGGGAGCCACTCTCATAGCTGCACCGCAGGTGTCTGACTCTACACCGCTCTCCTTCCAACTCGCACCCATTTGCAATCTGCTTATGGCTCTCCTTGAGGTGGGTCCGTATCTCCTCCTGAAGTCCGCTTGTTTCAACTTTTCAGCGAAGTTTTCTGGGGAGAAGTATATCGTCTCCACTATTGACTCGGCAAGCATTATCATCTGCTCAGTGTCGTCGGTGTATTCCCCCGCTTTTAAATCTCCAAGCGGCGAATCTCTGAAATTCAATTCATTCAACTCTACTGAATCGCTACCCTCGTAGGGCATGCCAAGGGAGTCTCCAACTGCCAAACCGATAATGCATCCCCGAAACTGATCGATCATCTCGCTAACCTCATTCTCTCTATAGCAAATTCCACTTCTTCCTTGGATATAACGAGCGGAGGGACTATCCTTATTCTACTTTCTGAGGTTGCGTTTATTAAAACTCCCTTCTCAAGCATTGAGGAAACGAAGTCAAAAGATCTCTCTTTGTCAAAGCCGATCATCAGTCCAAATCCCTCGGCTTCGAAACCAAGTTCACTGAGTTTTTCTCTAAATAGCTTACCCATTTTTCTCGAATTTTCAACAAGTCCGTTCTTCTCTATGTACTCTATTGTCGCTATAGCAGCTGTGCAAGCCAGAGGATTCCCGCCAAAAGTTGATCCATGGTCTCCAGCTTCAACCTTTTCAGCGACGTAATCTTTCACCCCAACAGCTCCTATCGGAAAGCCGTTCGCTATTCCCTTAGCCATCGCAATTATGTCCGGTTCAACGTCGTAGAGGTCTTTGGCGAACCACTCTCCAGTTCTTCCGAACCCTGTCTGAACTTCGTCGAACACAACCAGGAATTCGTACTTTTCCTTTAGC
>WAQS01000169.1 GCA_015520115.1 Ferroglobus sp. | reverse complement strand
GCCCAGAAAAGGGAATCAGGATCTAAAACGAAGCTCTTTCTGTCGAATTTCCAGAACTTCATTTCACCACCTCAAAAATTAAAAAGGAGAGTTTTTGCTTACGACGTAGTGGGTTAGTCCTCCCTCCGCTTTGCACTCAAGTTTGTAGGACTTCATCGAGGATAAAATTAGTTGTAGAGTATTTTAGTGGAACGTTTTTATTACGCATGTATTACAACAGAGGGTGCTTTCTAACCCTGCTCAAAATTGAGCCGTACTTCCCTAAGATTGAGTTAGCTACGATCTCAAGCTCGACTTCTCTCGTTCCTTCGTATATTTCGAGAACCCTCACGTCTCGGTACATCCTCGAAATTGTTGAAGAGACGAAACCGTGCCCACCGAAAATCTGCAGAGCTTCCGTTACGACTTTTTGAGCGACTTTGGCTGTGTAGTACTTAGCCATAGCCGTCAATCCTGGGTCTGACTTGCGGTTTTTGTCGTAGTACAAGGCTGCTTGGTAAGCCAAAAGCCTTGCAGCCTCGATTTCAGTTCTCATCTTCGCAAGCTTTTCTCTCGTCACCTGAAAGTCAACGAGCTTTCTTTCGAAGAGTTCTCTATTTTTCGCATATTCTAAAGCGAGCTCAAAAGCCCCTTGGGCTATTCCTACAGCCTGAAAAGCAACGTGAATTCTCGTCACGTTGAAGAATTCCACGGCTTGGTAAAACCCCTTTCCTCTCTCACCAACTAAATTTTCTTTTGGAACTTTAACGTTTTTAAAGAAAACTTCAGCTGTGTCGCTCGCTCTAATTCCAAGTTTGTCCCTCATCTTTTTCGCTTCGAGCCCTTCAGCACCTCTTTCAACGATGAAAACGCTCAAACCGTGGTGTCTTTTCTCCCCTCTGTCAGTTCTTGCGAGAACGACGTAGAAATCAGCTATACTTCCGTTTGTAATGAATATCTTGTTTCCGTTTATGACGAAGTAGCCGTTTTTCTCTCTGGCGGTCGTTTTTATTCCAGCCAAATCGCTTCCCGATTGGGGCTCTGTGAAACATGCGCAGCTTATTGCTTCACCCTTAGCTAAAGGGGGTAGGTACTTCTCCTTCTGATCTTCTCTTCCGAAGAGAAGTATCATCTCCGAGCCGAAGGTTGATGATAGAATCAAACCCAATCCGGCATCTACCCTCCAGAATTCTTCAACTGCCAAGCAGTATTCCGTAATTCCGTATCCGGCTCCGCCGTACTCTTCGGGAAAGAACAACCCGATAAATCCGAGCTTCGCAGCTTTCTTCCAGAGCTCGAAGGGAAACTCTTCTTTTTTATCGTACTCCTCAGCATACTTCGGAAACTCCTTCTCGGCAAATTCCCTCGCAGCCTCTTTTATCTCCTTCTGCTCTTCTGTAAGTATTTCTTCAGCCAGCATTTTTCCACTCTCTTTCCCTCAAAATTCTCCTCAATATTTTCCCTACTGGTGATTTGGGAAGCTCGTCAACGAACTCAACTTTTTTAGGGACTTTAAACGGAGCGAGCTTTCTTTTGCAATGTTCCATTATCTCTTCAGCGGAAACCTTCCCTTTAAATTCCTCCTTCAAAACGATAAATGCTTTCGGAACTTCTCCCTTGATTTCATCTGGCGAGGAAACGACAGCGCATTCCAAAACTGCTGGATGTTCGTAAATAACGTTTTCAACCTCATCGGGCCAGACTTTGTAACCGGCGACGTTGATCAAGTCCTTCACTCTGTCCACGTAATAGAATAACCCGTTTTCGTCCATGTATCCCAAATCGCCGGTGCGAAGCCAACCGTCTTTTAAAGCCTCTTCGGTCTCTTTAGGCTTGTTCCAGTAGCCTTTCATAATTTGCGGACCCTTTGCTACGAGTTCTCCAACCTCTCCCGGTGGTAGCTCTCTCCCCGTGTCGAGGTCAACCACCTTGACTACCGTGTCTGGCATTGGAACTCCTATCAAGTGATCTCCGCTCATTCCGAGAGGTGTGCATGTTAGACAGGGTGAAGCTTCCGTCAGTCCCCAAGCTTCTATGATTTCCGCTTTAGTAACCTCCTTCCACCTCCTTCTAACCTCCGGCGGAAGAGGTGCTGCAGCGCTGAAGCACGTCCTCATCTTTGAGAAATTAGCATTCCTTATTTCTGGATGGTTGAGCAAAGCTATGTAAATTGTCGGCACACCATAAAATATCGTTGGCTTGTACTTGTTCACGTTTTCAATAACTTCCTTCGGCTCGAACCTCTCCATAAGTACGATCGTTCCGGCTGTATAAATCATCGTGTTCATGCACCAGTTCATTCCGTAGATGTGGGAGAGGGGGAGAAAGATTATCGAAACTTCCTTTCCCTCTTCGAACTCGAACCACAGCGCCTCCATTACTTGAATCACAAGGAGGTTGTAGTGGGTGAGCATTGCCCCCTTTGGTTTGCCCGTAGTCCCTCCAGTGTACTGCAAAACGGCTAAGTCCTCCTTTGGGTTTATTTTTACTCCCGGATCCTCTGCTGGCTGATCTTTGAGCAGCTCTGAAAACTTCCCGGAAGTAAAACCATTGAGAGCCTCGGATCTGCTTGTGGATATGATCTCTTCCACTTCCGTGCTTTCTCTACCGTTTTCAACTACTTCTTTCATATCGTCGAGAGTTACTACAACCTTTGCTTTGGAGTCGGAAAGAATGTACTCTACTTCTTTCTCCTTGTACAAAGCGTTACAAGCCACAACGACTCCTCCAGCTGCGAGCGCTCCGTAGTAAGCTATGACGAATTGAGGAAT
>WAQS01000168.1 GCA_015520115.1 Ferroglobus sp. | reverse complement strand
ATTTCTCTAAACGATTCCTCTACAATTTCCTCGCTTTTTTCACCCTTCTCTTCTTTCTTGTTATCCTTAGCCATATTGCATAAGCTTCAATTGAGTTTTTTAAATACTTTCTGGTGATGTACCATGAACTTCGCCCTTCCAGAATTCTATTTTTGATGAAGCCAAAGGAACTAATAGAGGAGATTAACTTCTTTTGTCTCCGACAGAGATCAGAATCCCCGGAATGGTAGCAGGCATTCAATCTTCGCCAACAAGAAGAACTGTAAAAATCCTCTTGGAGTTCCATCCCGTCTAACGCAACAGTTTGGAAGTGAATAAAGGAGTTTGAAGTGAAACTACAAATTTCGACTGAAAAAGAGAAGGAATCTGATTGCGTTGGATGATGCAGTTGATAAAGCAAATAAGAAGCGATATTACATTTTCTCAGCTGCGAGCATTGAGAAAAACGAGCTAATGAGAGTTTACACGATAAGAGAGGTGGCTGATGACGAAGTCCGTCGTCAAAGAATTTCTAAGGTGTTGCAAGAACAAACCCAAATTCGTTATCGATAAAGTTCTCTGTTGAGGTTCTGAAAAGCCCAATCTGAAATTCAAACGCGAATCGGAAAAGAGGCTTATCCGAATCTGTATTTTTCTTCCACCCTATTACCGCTGAGAATCCCGTTAAATTGAATCTGTTCAGCAAGTTGTTTATTCTGTACAATGACAATTTTGAGAAAGTTACGCCAACAACATCCGTTAGCGAAGATGTAAAGAGGGAGTTGCTAAAGTTTGCATCAGAATTACAGATGAAGCTCGGAAGGAGAGTGGACTTTAACGAGGCGATAAGATTTCTGCTTATGTACAGGAGGAGGAGAAATCCAAGATTGTTAATCGAAGCTTGCGCTCCTGGGGATGTAGAATCAGCACTAAAAGAACTGTACGAGGAGAGAAAAGCAGATGAAAATTGTTAATTGTTCGTGTATCAGACGATTTAGAGTGGTCTCCAGCTTCTTCCAAAATCTTTTCAATAACGTTTATTAAATCGTTTTAAGAATTCAGTGCTATGAAAACATCGCTGAAAGCATTTTTATTTGTTTTTTCAATTCTCCTGATTATTCTGCTTCCCCAAGAAGTACGGCTCGGCAATGCCTACAAGCTCGTTTACTTCCACGTGCCAGTAACAGTTGTGACGATTTTCTCCGCGATGTTTTTGCCACTCTTTCACCACAAACTTGAGCTTGAAACCGTTAAAAGCTTGTCCATCTCTTCAACGATTTTCGCAACACTACACCTTGCTATCTCGGCTTTCTTCATGCAAATAGCATGGGGAGGCGTAATACTTTCCGAGCCTAAGTTCACCTTCAGCCTAATTCTCCTCCTCTTCCTATTCGTCCACACCCTTCTCTGCTTCCTCGACGGAAAAATAGCAAGAGCTTATTCGTACCTTTCCCCAGCTTTTATCGCCTATTTTTACCACCTCACAACTCTGGCTGAGTTTCAGCTTCATCCTGAAAGAGTCGCTATGCCCCTCCTCTTTTACCTTCCTTACTTTTTTACGTTTCCTTTAGTGATCGCAATTTACGTTGACCTTGCGAGGGCGATAAAAAAGTTATACGAGCCGCAAAGAGACTTTAGCTTGAAATTCAAGGAAAAACTTTTATAGTTAGAGAACAAAAGTTATATTGGCTCCGCCTCTCACGCCCGTGTGACAAGCATGAGCACGGGTCGGTTGGCGGAGCTACAGTTTCCTTTTAAAGGATTGGTAGCAAAGCGAAAACCTTTGCATCCTCTATCAGGTTGTCTATTTTCGCATATTCATTCGGTTCGTGAGCTTTTCCGTCCGTAGTGCTCCAAACGGCAGTTTCCAACCCGGCTTTTCTGAAGAATGCTGCGCAAGTGTTTCCTCCGATTCCGCAAAGCTTGGCATCTATGTTTCTTGCAACTTTTATCGCTCTCCTCAACCTCTGAACGATCTCGCTGTCTTCTCTTGTCGGGGGAGAGCTCTCATCTTGGATTACATCAACGAAAATTTCGAAATCTTCTTTCTTTCTCTTAACGAATTCCTTGACGAATTCTATCACTTCTTCGTTCTTATACTCCGGCAGAACCCGGCAGTCGATGTAGCTAACATCTCTCCCCGGAATCGTATTCACGTTATCCACGTTCTTCTCCCTCTTCGTCGGCTCGAAGGTGGAGTAAGGCGGATTGAACAGGTTGTTTCTCTTAGAGAACTTCTCGTGCAACGCCCTATCGAGTTCGACAAGCAACTGCATTGCCTTTCTGTTTGCATTTTTAAACAGATCCGGTCTGCTCGCATGCCCTTGCTTTCCCAAAACCGTGATCTTCAACCAAAGGATGTTTTTCTCAGCGATCTCTATATGATCTCCCTTCGGAAAACCGGCATCGGGAACGAGAATTAAATCGTCCTTACGAAAAACGCCCAAGTTTATTAGATGCTGAATTCCGTACTTGCTTCCGGTCTCCTCGTCGGAAACGAAGGCTAAAGATAGCGTCAGCTTCGGAACGATTTCGAGATCTATTAAGGCTTTAGCCGCTATTATCGAAGCGACCAAACTCTGTCCGTTATCTTCGCTCCCCCTCCCATAGACTTTGCCATCCTTGTAAACTGCTTTAAACGGGTCGCTCTCCCACAAAGAGATGTCCCCTTCCGGAACAACATCAAGATGCGTGACAATCCAAAGCCTCCTCTTCTCTTCTCCCTCAAGCTCAGCCACTATGTTAGGGCGAATGCCAGAGCTTACGCGGTCGTCCTTTGCGTCATATCTCCTAACCTTTAAGTTGTCAAGAAGAGATTCAACGTACTCTGCCTTTTCGCTTTCTCCATCCCCTCCGTTCTCTGGAGAAAGAGCTTTTATTTCGATAAGCTTCGAAAGAACTTCTATGGAAAAGTTCCTGTAGCTTTCTACTTTCTCAAAAACCTTCTCCATCATTCGAGCATATCCATTAATGACTTTTCGAGGCTTTCGGCTTTCTCCCTCACTTCCACGTCATCAGTATTTTTTAAGTTTCTCACTTCGGCTAAGAGGGGCAATACCGTCTCTTCTTTAGCGTTCGAGCCGTTGAGGTTTTGAACGAACGAGTTCAGTATCGCAAGCTTCCTCCTTGCGACAAAATCCTTTTTTAGCTCTTCTTTAAGCTTTTGCAGAAGTTCCGCAACTCTCCTTCCGTCTTCCGTTAGCTTTACCGTCCTTTTCCTACCCTTCATTTCGCTCTCTATAAGCGCATGTTTTTCGAATTCGCTGAGAACCTTGGAAATGTAGCTGTACGGAGACCCTACCTCCTTAGAAATTTTCAGCGGATACGGCACTTTTCCGCTCTTCTCAACTTCAAGGATCTTTAAAAGAATGTCCACAACTTTTTCGTGGAGAAACATTTTTTCAAGGCTCATCTCGATCACCCGAATATTTTTCTACTATCCAAGCGTTTCATTAAAAGTTTTTCTTACAAAAATGTCGTAACTATGGGTAGTAAAAACGACGCTAATCTAATTTTCATTGGAATTTTAGCCCGCAAAATTGCGCTCATGTCTTTTTCGCTTACGATTCTGAAGAGCTTGTTCACCCTCTCGTCCCTCTCTGCTATTTTATCCCACATTCTCTTTAAGTAGTTACTTCTAACCATAACATCGTACATAGCATTCTTCCACCTCCTCTCGTATTCCTCAAGCTCCACTCTTCCGTTAAGAAATTCCGTAACGACTTCGGCGGCTATTTTCCCGGCAACCATGGAAGGAGGAATTCCCGCTCCGACATGACTTATTATCATGCTCGCCGAATCTCCCGCCAAAATCACTTTTCCGTGAACGCTTTTCACTGGCAAGTCAATAGGAACGACCGCCCCAATTTTCTGAATTATCTCAGCTTTTTTAAGCATCCAGCTGCTGTAGGGATACTCTCTCAAAAACCTGTCAAGGGCTTTGTGAATGTTATCCCCCCTCTCAGCGTATTCTACCCTAAACCCAGTCCCAACGTTTGCCAAACCCTCTCCCTTAGGAATTATCCAAGCATATCCCCCGGCGGCAATTTTCCTCCCCACGTACATGTATATCGTGTCTTCCTCTCCTTCAAATCCTCTGACGACGTACTGCTTTGCTGGAGAAATTTCGAATTTTAAGCCAAGCCTTCTCCTAATTCTCGAATTTGCACCGTCGCAACCGATAACGACTTTGCTTTCAATTTTCTTCCCGTCCACAATCACATCTCCATCGAAGTCGAACATCTTTCCAAGGATTAGCTTATGCCCTGAATTTTCCGCCAACGTCCTGATCATTTCATCCCTCTTTATCACGTGCATTTCGAACTCGACATCTATTTCCTTACCATTTGGAAGAATGAATTTCATACACTTCGTTCTGTTGCTTTCGAACTTTTTCGGAATTTCGAAAATAGAGTAATCGTCCAGATTCGGTAAAAGGTCTTTCATTTCCCTTTTAACCGGAACTATCTCCCCGCACTCCACGGGATAGCCAAGTTTAGTTCTTTTATCTATTCCGACGACTTCGAAATTCTTTGGAAGGTAATGAAGGGTGAAGCTTCCCGCAACACCAACTCCCGCAACAACTACATCCATAGCAGCTCGAATCGACAACAACTTTTAAATCTTTGCAAAGATGTTTCTTGTGGACTGGAAACAGGTTTATAAAAAAATCTCTGAAAGGAGGGAAATTCTCGAAAAAATACTCGGAGAAAAAGCGGTAAAGATTGGAGAAACCTTAATTATCTACGACGAACCAATTGAAATCAGAATTGAGAGGGAAAGAGTTTCTTTTTACCTTGACGATGAGCTTGCAGCATTTATCGACGAAAGTGGTGCTTGCTTTATCGATGAAAGGGTGAAGGAGGAAGTTGAACTGTGGTGCAAAGCTTTAACTTCCCTTGGATTCAAAAAATACAGAATCAGGAGGTGAAGCATGAGAGGAGTTCTCATACTAAGCGGAGGAATAGATAGCTCAACTCTGCTCTATTACCTACTGAAGGAAGGATACGAAGTTCACGCTCTAACCTTCTACTACGGACAGAAGCACTTTAAGGAGATAGAGTATTCAAAAAGGATAGTTAAAGAAGCTAAGAAAGTCGGAAAGGTCGAGCATAAGGTCGTTGACATCTCTTCCATCCACGAACTCATAGCCAAAGGAGCGCTGACGTCAAATGAAGATGTGCCTAAAGCCTTTTACACGGAAGAAGTCCAAAGGAGAACGATCGTTCCGAACAGGAACATGATACTCCTCTCAATAGCTGCCGGATACGCTGTCAAAATCGGAGCTGGAGAAGTTTTCTACGCTGCTCACAAAAGCGACTACAGCATATACCCCGATTGCAGAAAGGAGTTCGTAAAAGCGTTGGACACGGCTTTATACCTTGGAAACCTCTGGACTCCGGTAGAGCTTCGTGCTCCCTTCGTCGACATGACTAAAGCGGAGATCGTCAAGCTCGGCTTGGAGCTTAAAGTTCCTTACGAGCACACTTGGAGCTGCTACGAAGGGGGAGAAAGACCGTGCCTCAGCTGCGGAACTTGCTTGGAAAGAACCGAAGCGTTTCTTCTCAACAACGCCAAGGATCCGCTTTTAAGCGATGAAGAATGGGAGAGAGCTGTGAAGATTTACGAGGAGAAGAAGAAAGAATATGAAGGCAAAAATCAGTGAAATTTTTTACTCAATCCAAGGAGAAGGGATTTTCTGCGGTGTTAGACAGCTTTTCATCAGGTTCTACGGATGCAACCTAAACTGCTACTACTGCGACACAACGTACAATGAAGATTGCGTTAACTACGCTTACGATGAGGTGAGGAAAAACCCCGTCGAAATATCTTACGTACAGAAAATAATAGATGAGAGCGAGAGAATTCATTCCGTCTCGTTTACAGGAGGCGAGCCTCTACTTTACGCAGACTTTATAGCTGCTCTCGAAAAAACCAAGAAATTTTACCTTGAGTCAAACATGACCCTTCCCGAAGAGGCTAAGAAGGTTAGGTTTTTCGACATAGTAGCCGGAGATCTAAAGGTTAGAGAAGCGGTGAAAAATTACGATGAAGTTTTCGAAAGGACCGTTAAATGTTACAAAATTCTGAGAGATACGAGAAAGAGGGTGACCTTCTGCAAAATAGTTCTCCCCCCAAAGTTCAATTTCGAGGAAGTGTTAAATTCAGCGATGGAAATTAAAGACTACGTTAGGTGTTTCGTCCTCCAACCAATCTTCGGAACATTCGGGGAAAACATTTTAAAATTGCAGGAGGCAATTCTCGAATTCAGCGACGCAAGAGTAATTCCTCAAGTCCACAAGTATCTGGGGGTGAGATGATGAGGATCGGAGTAAGCGAAGTGTTTAGTGCCGCTCACTACATTCCCGAACACTGGAAATGTGGTAAGATCCACGGACACAACTTCAAAGTCGAAGTGGAAATTGAAGGAGAGGTAAAAGAGAACGGAATGGTAATGGACTTCCTCGACTTGAAAAAAGAGTTAAAAGATATACTAAAGGAGTTCGACCATAGAATAATAAACGAAGTGATCGAAATTCCCACTTCGGAGAACATCTGTCTCGAAATCTTTAGAAGGTTGAAGGATCGCGGATTGAGCGTTGTCAGAGTTAGAGTCTACGAGAGCGATGACAAGTGGGCAGAGATAAGAGCGGACT
>WAQS01000167.1 GCA_015520115.1 Ferroglobus sp. | reverse complement strand
AGTCCATTCTCAGCAAATTACGTTGAGAGGGCAAGAAAGAAACTTGAAAAGATTAACTACAACACCAAGCTCTTTGTCTACCCAGAGGATGGAGAGTTCGAAGAGGTTGTGATGAATGCAATCGAGGAAGCGAAAGGTAGAGTAAAATAACCATGATCGGATTCATAGTTGATACTGAATTTGTCTGGGGATTTCAGGCGAGAGTAGTGGGACTTTCGAAGACTTCTCCATCTTTTTACTATCCCCCACCAACGACATTTTTAGGAGCTTTGGCTGAAGTTATAGCGAAGGAGAACGGGATAGGGGAGAGCAAAGGTAGGGAAGTAATGGCTAAGCTAAGTGAAAAGCTGCTGGCTATTGGCGTAAAGCCGCTGAACTGTAAGCCGATAAAGTACGAGGATTTGAATAGAATTATAGCGGTGAAAATCACTTCGGGAGTACTATACCCCAACCCTTCCGATTTTGCAAAGTCATTTGACTCACCGGCAAGAGGAAAAACCGTGCTGACAAGCTTTGAAGGTCCTCCAACGCTGAGGTGGTTTATCGTTTTTGGAGATAGCAACCTCAACTTAAACGGGAAACAAAAAAAGATTAGTGGAGATTTGTTCTGGAAAATTCACAGACTTGGCTCTAAGGAGAGTGTTGTCTCCGTCACAGAAGTAAGGTCGTTCGAACCGGAAAAAGTAGAGGGAAGAATCAAAACAACATACAGCTTTCCAAGCAAAAACGTCGAAATTTTGAAAGAAGAAACGCCAAGGAACTGGGTTTACGAGGTTTACACAAACCCCTTCGAATTCAGCGATCCCGTTAGAGATTATATTGAGGGGAGAAACATCTTACCCTTCAAAGTTCCGATCATGAATCGTGCAAAGGAGGAGTATCACTGCTGGCTCGACGTAAAGGTTGCTTATAGATTCGAAGATGAGGTGGTTGTCGGATGGTTAAGGTAACTTTAAATTTTCCAAGAGATTCGACATTCCTTAGCAACGTTCTTTACGAAGGGCTACTGTTTTCCACTCAGTTTTCTCCAGCGAAGTTTGAAGGTGATGCCCTAGAACTACCGGACGACTTCATTGTAAGAGCGGTAAAGAGTCTCAACGAAGACAGAGTGAACGGTCTCAGAGTGGCAATGTCCGGTAATGACAACATAAATAGAAAGCTTTTCGAGATTTCTAAGATAAATGACCAAAGCAGAAAGACTTACTACGACCTTCTCTCGAAAGTTAAAGGCTACGCTGACAGTTTTATCTGCAAAAAAGATGTTGTACAACTTGCCATAAATTTCAAGAGACGGGATATGATCATAGACGACAAAGAACTGGCTGCACCGCAGCTATTAAAAGTTGACAGATACACCGGAATCTCTTCGCTGGAAAGCGGTTACACGTCGCAGCAGGTAACGATATACTCGTCAAAAGAAGTTTTACTACTATTCTTGCTCGGCATGTATTCATCATTTGTAACATCCACGAGGCAGCAGAATCAGCAGTACTACTTCTTTCTGACATTTGCTCCTGAAGAAATAGAAAGCATGTTGAGTAATGTTGAAGATAGAGAATACGTTCGAAAACTTTTCAGAACAAAAGATGGCATCATTGCAGCCCTGAGCGAAGCAATAAACAGAACGACGATGAATGAGATTATTTTGCTTGAGGTGTACCTAAACATCGAGATAAGAAGACTAATGGAGAAAGAAAATCTCGACAAAATTTCAACTATTCTGTTCAAAATAGCTCCAGAAGGGCAAACGTACAAAATCTATGAACAAATTCCAATAACAATTTACAGAGAAAGTCAAGAGTTTTACGAAGTCGTTAGAAAATACTTCAAAAACCCAGAGAAGTTCTTGGAACATTTATCATCAATTTTGGATCCAAATGGAGTCATATTTGATGCACTCAGGAACATTAACAAATACGATGAGGCGAACAACGTCCTTAGAGCTGTTCAGGGTTTATACACTTTCATCGTACTTGGGGACGTTAGCGGATGGTATGTGTTTCTGAGAGAGATGAACAACGCATGCAGAAAGCTTGAAAGCGGTACGAAAGCCAGCGAAAAAAGGAGGCATTCAAGGTACGTGGAAGTCTTAAAAGCCCTATTTTAATATTATGTCC
>WAQS01000166.1 GCA_015520115.1 Ferroglobus sp. | reverse complement strand
TTTCTCGCAAATGCTTGACGGATCAGCGAGCTTTATGGGTTTGCAATTTCTCGGATACTGGGAACTTCACGTTTTACCGAGATTTTTAATTTCTTTAACCGGTCCGTGGATTATGATTCCCTTGAAGTTCGTAATTTTCCTTTTAATTCTGTTGTATCTGGACAAAGCCGAGGAGGAGGAAAATTTAAAAGGATTTATAAAGTTCGTAATAATGGTGCTCGGTTTAGCTCCCGGAGTTAGGAATGCGTTAAGAATGACCTTCGGTGTCTGACATGATAAAGCTCGCCCTCGCTCTGCTGTTTATCCTTACAACTCTCGCCTCGTATAGTTTTTCGATAGAAAATCCGGACTCTGCAAAAGAAGTAGTGGATACCCTGTTCTCTCAATTTAATTTCGTTGTGGATCTTCCCCACTACTTAGTTTTCTTGGTGATTTTTCTCAACAACTCGATAAAAGCGTTTTTGGCAGTATTACTCGGAGTGCTTTTAATTCCTCCCCTCTTCTTCGTTCTAACCAACGGATTTATTTTGGGCATAGTTGTGGGGGTAAAAGGAGCCGAAATTGGCTTGGTAAAGACCTTGATGATGATTCTCCCCCACGGAATCATAGAAATTCCAGCGATGATAATATCTGCAGCCTACGGAATGGAGATCGGAATTGCCGTTCTGAAAAAAATAAGAAACGAAGAGGTAAATCTCTCAAGGGTTTTTCACGAAAAAATAGTAAAGTTCTGGAAGTACTTGCTTCCGGCTTTTTTCACGGCTGCACTCGTTGAGACTTACTTAACTCCTGTGGTGGCTAATCTATTTTGATCCTCTTCTTCTCCTCCTTCTTAGGATACTTCTTCTTCAAAATAACCTCAAGGACACCGTTGTTGTACCTTGCCTTGGCAGATTCTGGGTCTACCTCAGCCGGTAAGTCAACCACTTCGTAGTACCTTCTGTTCTCACCTTCCGCTTTTATCTCAAGCTTGGTTTCGCTTGCATTAACTTCTATGTCCTCCTTGCTAACTCCGGGCATTTCTGCAATTACTTGCACTTCGTCGTCAGTCTCTATTACATCAACAAGCGGCTTTCTTTCTTCGACTCCGGTCTCCTTTATCATTGGCTTCGTTCCGAACTCTCTTATCTCTGGCTTTCCGTCGGGTCCAATCCTGATGCTGAATCCTCTGACAATCGGCTTTATTTCGCCGCTTTCTGCTTTTCTTACTATTTCCTCGAAGTCCCTCATCATTCTCTCGAATATCTCATCGAACATCTCAAACTCTCTACCGAAAAATTCCTCGAAAAATTCATCAAACCAATCCCACCTTCTCCTTCTCCTCATATCTCACCACCTCACACGTACATTTTCTGGAAATCTTTAACTATCTTCTCGTACTTCTCAATATCCTCTTTCGTCAGACTCGGCTTGATCTTTCTCAAAGCTTCCTCAAAGTGTCTCTTCGAAACTTTTATTTTCCTTGCAACCTCTTTAACATCTTCTTCGCTCTTAGCCTTTGCTATAGCTTCTCTTATCGCAAGCATTCCTGCTTCTCTGCAAACGGCTTCTATGTCGGCTCCGCTGTAGCCTTCGGTTCTCTTGGCGAGTTCTTCGAGACTTACATCCTCGTCAAGGGGCATTCCCCTCGTGTGTATCTTGAATATCTCAAGCCGCGCTTTTTCATCCGGAGGAGGAATGTATATGTGTCTCTCAAGTCTTCCCGGTCTGAGTAAGGCTGGATCGATCATATCCGGTCTGTTAGTTGCGGCAATTACCACCACATCCTTCAATTCCTCTAAACCGTCCAGCTCCGTGAGAAGCTGACTGACTACCCTCTCGGTTACGTGAGTATCTCCACCGCTACCTCTCCTTGGTGCCAAGCTGTCTATCTCATCGAAGAAGAGAACGCAAGGTGCTACTTGCCTCGCTTTTCTGAACATCTCCCTAACGTGCTTCTCGCTCTCTCCAACCCACTTGCTCAGCAGCTCTGGACCCTTGACGCTTATGAAGTTGGCGTTACTCTCGTTAGCCACAGCTTTAGCTAACAGAGTCTTACCAGTTCCCGGAGGACCGTAGAGGAGAATGCCCTTCGGCGGTTTGATCCCCACAGATTTGAACAGCTCCGGATACTTGAACGGCCACTCCACTGCTTCCCTCAACTCTTGTTTCGCATGCTCCAGTCCGCCGACATCTTCCCAAGTCACTTTCGGAACTTCCACGAGAACCTCCCTCATCGCTGAAGGCTCTATGTTCTTCAAAGCTTCCAAGAAGTCCTCTTTCGTAACTTTCAGGTTCTCAAGAACTTCCTCTGGTATCTCCTCTGCCTCAACGTCAATTTCTCCTTTTTCTATTCTTTTCCTCAAAGCGTGCATCGCCGCTTCCTTAGCCAGAGCAGCCAAATCAGCTCCGACGAAGCCGACGGTTAAATCTGCAAGTTCTTCGAGCATTAAGTCGATCAATCTGTTTCTGACTTCGTTGAATACGCTCTCCTTCTCTTCGAGGATCTTCTTTATCTCATCCTCCTTCGCTTTTTCTATCTTTTCGATTAACTCGTTTAATTCCTTCTCATCGAATCTCTTCTCTTCTCTGAGCTGCCTCAAAACTTTGAGAACATCGTCTTTGTTGAAGTCGGGTTCTATCGGCATACCCCTCGTGTGAATCTGAAGAATTTCCTTCCTTCCCTGTCTGTCTGGAACGCCGATCTCTATTTCTCTATCGAATCTTCCCGGTCTTCTTAAAGCTGGATCGATAGCATCAGGTCTGTTCGTTGCTCCAATGACTATAACTTGCCCCCTCGCCTCCAAACCGTCCATTAGTGTTAGAAGCTGAGCGACGACTCTCCTCTCAACTTCTCCGGTCACCTCTTCCCTCTTAGGAGCTATACTGTCGAGTTCGTCTATGAATATTATACTCGGAGCGTTCTCTCTCGCCTCTTCGAAAATCTCTCTAAGCCTCTGTTCGCTCTCTCCGTAATACTTGCTCATGATCTCCGGACCGCTTATCGAGATAAAGTGCGCGTTTACTTCATTAGCCACAGCCTTAGCTATCAGCGTTTTACCAGTTCCCGGCGGACCGTAGAGAAGAACTCCTTTCGGCGGCTCTATTCCGAGTCTCTCGAACAGCTCTGGATGTTTCAGAGGGAGTTCTATCATCTCCCTAACGAGCCTAAGTTCCCTCTTCAAACCACCGATGTCTTCGTAGGTCACTGAGGGGACGCTTCTCTTTATCTCCTCCACAGGCTTCTCTTTAATTTCGAAGTCCGTTGTAGGAGTAACTATTACCACTCCAGCTGGCTTAGTTGAAACCACTACAAAGGTTAACGTGTGCCAAAAAGCCTCAACTCTGATTTTCTGTCCTCTTATTATTGGTCTTCCCTCAAGCAGTCTTCTAAGGTAAGCTTCTCCACCCATGATTCTAATCGGCTCAGTCGGAGCAAGGACGACTCTTTCAGCCACTTTTGCCTCAACTTTCCTTATTTTTACTTTATCGTCAATGCCAACTCCAGCGTTGCTCCTCAGGTTACCGTCGATTCTTATTATTCTCTTTCCTCTGTCTTCGGGATATCCGGGCCACACAATAGCTGGAACCTTGCTTTTTCCTTCGATTTCGATTATGTCTCCGCTCTGCAGTCCAAGTTCCTGCATAACCTCCGGATCTACCCTTGCGATGCTTCTTCCAACATCCCTATAATAAGCTTCAGCAACCCTCAATACAGCTTCCTTTTTAGCCATCATACCACCTCCATTCTTAACTTATAGACGGCTTTTCCATCCTCAAATCTCCTTTCAACCAATCCCCTCTTTTCGAATTCTTCAAGGATTTTCGCAACCATCGAATACGGCAAACCGGTTTTTTCGGCTATATTCTCCGCTCTCTCCTCACCCATTAAAAGTTCGAGTGCCACCATCCTCTCCATTTCGCTCTCAATTGTTCGGGAGATCTCGCTGAGTGCCCTTTCTATAACTCTGTCTATGAATTCGCTGACAGACCTCTGCAAGGCGGTTATTTTCCTTTCAATCTCGCTTGCTTTCCTTATGAAATCTGAGACGGTCATCGATTTTTTCTCGAAAAGCTCTCTTATTTCCTTGAAGACCTCCTCAGCTGAAAGGGCATTTTCGCTAACGTTTGTAACGAACCTGTAAGGAGTTATAGTTATCGAAAGGCTGAGGGGTTTTTCTATGTAGTAGTACCTCCTCCTTCCTTCTTCGAAGCTTTTCACGATTCCAGCCTTTTCGAGTTTTTCAAGATGCTCCAACACAACTTTAGGAGCCATCCTGAGCGAGTATGATATCTCTGAAACATAGCAAGGCTTCCTTGACAGTAACTCAATTATCCTTCTCCTACTCTCGTTCGCAAGCAATTCAAGCAGCTCTTCTACCCTCATATTCCATTACCCTCACTGGCAATTAATTTTATTTGGTTACTAACTTTGTGTTAGTAAGTAAAATATATAAATTTTTCGGTTAGATTCGCGAGTCTTACCTTTGAATAAGTATTCGACCGAACTTTGATGAGACTGAAGCTCATGGAGGAAGAGATTAATCTTTTTGAAGGAGACAATCAACGTTCTTTTTTTGAGAAAGTACCTTTAAAATTTTTAATCTACCTCAATAGCCTCATAGAGTTGAGAATCGCTATCAAAGTTACTCCAACATCTGCAAACACGGCTTCCCACATTGTAGCAAGACCCATAGATCCAAGGGCGATGAAAACTCCTTTGACTGCCAGAGCAAACGTTATGTTCTGCCACACAATTCTCTGAGTTCTTTTTGAGTGTTTCAAGCTCTCTGACACTTTAGACGGTTTGTCGTCCATTACCACGATATCCGCGATTTCGATAGCCGCATCACTCCCCATCGCCCCCATAGCGATGCCGACATCTGCCCTCGCTATAACCGGAGCGTCGTTTATTCCATCGCCGACAAAAGCAACTTTTTCTCCGTACTTCTTTTTGAGATCTTCTATAACTTCCACCTTTTGCCACGGTAGCAGTTCCGCGTAGAAATCATCCATTCCAAGTTCTTTTGCGATTCTCTCAGCAACTCTTCTGCTATCCCCCGTTACCATCACAACCTTACATCCGCTCTTCTTGAGATCTTCTATCGCTCTCTTCGCATCTTCCTTCGGCTCATCGCTAACAATTATGTATCCGGCGTACTTTCCATTAACAGCCACATGTACAACAGTTTCCTCTCCAAAGCACTCATGCTCGATGTTCAACTCGTGCATCATCGCATCGTTTCCAACCGCTATTTTCGTTCCATCTAATTCGGCAACAACACCTCTTCCCGGGATCTCTTTGTGAGATTTCACTTCAACCTTCACTTCTCCGTAAGCTTCAACGATACTCTTCGCTATCGGATGATTGGAGTTTTTCTCAGCAATAGCCGCAAGTTTCAGCACCTCATCTTCCTTGAATCCATTCTTTGCGACGATTCCAACGACTTTGAAAGACCCCTTAGTTAGCGTTCCGGTCTTGTCGAAGGCAAAAATTCTTGTCGACGTTAGCTGATCTATGTAGTTTGCACCTTTTACAAGCACACCCATTCTTGCAGCTTTACCAATAGAAGCGAAATAGCTGAGAGGGACAGAAACAACAAGGGCGCACGGACATGAGATGACGAGGAGGACAAGAGCTCGGTATATCCACGGAGAAAATGGCTCGTTGAAAGCTATTGGAGGAATAGTGGCAATTCCCGCTGCCAAAGCTATAACTGCCGGAGTGTAATATCTCGCGAATCTTGTTATGAACCTCTCCGCCTTAGCCTTTCTGCTGCTTGCTTCCTCAACAAGTTTAAGTATTTTGGAGACCGCCGATTCGCTAAAGCTTCTCGTTACTTTTACAACGATTAGTCCAGAGATGTTTACCATTCCAGAAAGTACCTCGTCTCCAACAGCTACATCCCTCGGCTTTGATTCTCCAGTTAATGCAGAAGTGTCAACAACAGAGTTTCCTTCCACGACAATACCATCAAGAGGAATTTTCTCTCCCGGTTTTACGACAATTAGATCTCCAACTTTAACTTCTTCCGGCTTCACTCTTCTTATTTCTCCATTTACTTTGAGATTTGCAAATGTAGGCTTTATCTCCACTAAAGCTTTAATAGCTCTTCTCGATCTGTCAACTGCTAAGTCTTGCAGAAATTCTCCAACTCTGAAGAAGAGCATTACCGCCACAGCTTCTGGCAGTTCATGGATCGCTATCGCTCCAAGAGTCGCTACAGTTAGAAGGAAGTTCTCATCAAAGACAACTTTATTTTTCAAATTCGTAATAGCTTTCCAGATGATCTTCCATCCGACTACGATATAGGAGGTTAGCAGAATAATGTATTCAGCTGGGAAAATAGCATGTAACTGCTCGTTAAAAATCGTTCCGATTGCGAACAGAATGCCTGAGGAGAGAATTACACCAATCTCTCTCTTCTTGTTTACGTCGAGTTCTTCTTTTTCAATACTCTCTAATTCAACCTCCGGTTCAACTTTTTTCACGGTTTCAACAACCTTTTCGTGATCCTCAGCATCTACTACAAGCTCCGCTGTGGCAAAGTTGACCGCTGCAAACTTCACGCCTTCTTGCTTCTTCAATTCTTCCTCTATTTTCAGAGCGCAAGTTGAACAATCCAGATTCTTCATCTTATACCTCTTCATTTTCTCCTCTCCTTAATATGTTCCATCGCAACCTTCAAAATCGCCTCAACATGCTCGTCGTCAAGGGAGTAGTAGACATTCCTTCCCGCTCTCCTATATTTCACGATCTTTTTGTCTCGAAGAGTCCTGAGTTGGTGAGAGATTGCCGAAACTGTCAATCCGGTAATTGAGGATAGATCACACGTGCACAATTCACCAAAAGTTAATGCTAAAAGAATCTTGATTCTCGTTGAATCTGCAAAAGCTTCGAGAAACTCGGCTAATTCCACAATTAGGTCATCTTCCGGAAGTTTCGACAGCACCACTTCCACCTGCTCGTTGTTGAAGCTTTTGCAGGTTGGGACACTCTTATCCATATTTGAGCAATTGCTCAAATGTTATATAAATGTTGTCCTCAAATGATCCCCAGTGAAACAGAAGCGTAAGCGAAAACCAAACCGACAACGCATGATAGCTCGTTTGCCAAAAGGGTTAACGCAGCCACTTTTACACCAGTTTTATACCCAAAAAATGACACGTTCATCGGCATTGAGTACCTAATAGCTTCCACAACCCTATGCAACGCCAACGCCACAAAAAGAAGAATTAGAACAGCCTCCTCTTTCAGCTTACCCTCCGAAAGAAGCGAACCAGCCACACCAAACCCAGCTAATGTGCTGCCCGCCCCAGCTAAAATTAGCATAGATTTCTCGTCGATTGAGGTAAAACTGCCCGAGTTGATTAAGAAAGTTGTGATGAAAACAGTTAGGGAAATTATCAAGGAAACCCTGAAAAACGTTTTTAAAGCGAAGAGTAAGGAGTGAAAACCCGATCGCTCGTTTCTATAGTCTATTATTTCCTCCGACACAGTGATCTTTCCGATAAAACTATAAGCAACTCCAGCTACGATGAATTTCGACAGTAGCTCAATTATCAGAAACGAAGCTCCAAGTTTAAAGCCAAGGGTGGAAATAGACACGGGAGCGAGGGTTAAAAAAGCGCTGCGAATTGATAGGGGCAAGAGTCCCAGCACCGATGCAATCACGACTTCTTTCTCATCGATAATTCTCTTTTTGTACATTTCTGCCAAAACAGATGTGCCGACTGCTTTATCTGCGAAAAACGCGGCTACTGCAACTCCACTTCTGATTCTAAAAAGTTTTACGGAAAACTCTACAAAACGGCGAAAAATCGGTGAAGAGATTATCAGGTTTCCAGCGAGTATTCCAATAAACATCCT
>WAQS01000165.1 GCA_015520115.1 Ferroglobus sp. | reverse complement strand
GTACTTCTTTTCAATCAGTTCACCCGAGACTTTCTCTCTTTCTTCCTCGAATTCCTTTAGATCTATACCCTTCTCGTCCAAAATTCTTTCTAAGTCAGTCTTTATCATAATTCTGATTGCTTCTCTCACAATCTCACCTCTTCTCTCATACTTACTGCTCTTAACTTTCTTTCACAAAAGCTTAAATCATCTGACCAACTTAAGCCAATGACTTGAGAAAACTGAAAGAAAACCAGTATTCTGGCGAATATCTCACGATTTTTCTGGATTGAGATTTTTAAGAGTAAATAAATTCTGCTTATTTACGAGATTGACGAGAATGAGAAGAAAGTTGTCCTTTTAGCTGTGAGTCATAGAAAGGATATTTACTAAATGCCAACATCCAGCTCTTCCAAAAGTTCTTCAAATTTCCTCTTCACCGGCTGCTCCTTTGCTCTCTTTATGGATTCCATCAGCTCCTCATTGCTCAATCTCTAAAGTTTCGATAAGCGAGTCAAGCCTTTCTCTGAGTTCTTTCAAATCTTCGAGTATATTCTTGCTTGTAATTGGCTGCATGCTAAACTACACTCAGATTAGTCCTTAATATAGAAATTGTTGCGAACAATCAAAAGCGCACACACTCCACATACTCTTCAACAGCTTTCTTAACTTCTCAAGAAATCATCTATATGCTCTCTCGTCTTTCAAGCTTCAAAAGCATAATAAGATTCTCTTTATTGTCGACCTCATAAATTAACCTGAAGTCACTAAGACGAACTCTATAAACTCATAAACCAAGCTCAGCTTTAAGCTTCTCCCATGGAATTCCGCTCTTTCTCGTCTCGTCAGCAAGTCTGTCAAGCTCTTTTTGCTTCTTCTTCGCTAATCTCTTCTTCCTGAATTAATCCTGCCTCTATAAGCTCTATCTTGTCATTCAATCTCTTCAACTCTTCTTTTATTTCTTTGAGTTCTTCATAAATAGCTTTCAAAAGCTCGGTATCTGTGCTCATTAAGCGTTTATCTGTATTAAGAAAATTTAAAACTTTGCTAAACTTGTTGAGTATAGCTAATTCATCCGCTCTGCATCTTCTTCAATAGCTTTCTTAACTCTTTCCTGCAGCAGCAAATACGTCAAAATTTCCCAAAACTCCATCGCTAAGTCTTCCCCCATTTCAATTTTACGGAAACGGTAATCCATTTAACCACCCCAAAAAGGGAGCTTTAACCTCGAAACTTAAGACTTCTCTGCAATCTGGAAATGTTCCAATCAATGGAACGATAGTTTACGATAGTTTGAAATAGTTACATGCATAAAGCCAAATGTTAAATTATAACACCACTAAAGATTTCGGAAAATCTTCAGATTCCTTACGAGGTTGCTCATGCAATCGTTTTGGAGCTAATCAAGGAAGGTCGCTTAGAGCCTTTGGAGGATTACGATGAAGGAGATTAGATAATGCAAAAAGCGCATTTGTTGAATAAAAGTAGCCCCGCCCGGATTCGAACCGGGGTCGCGGGATCCAGAGTCCCGCAGGATTGACCACTACCCTACGGGGCTTCAAACACTTCTTGTTCGTAATATGTTTATGAAGGTTACGCTACAGCTACAAGAACTCGATCCCAGATTACAGGACAATTCCCCTAATTTGAGAAAAGTTTATATACTCAAGATTGAACTCGCTCTCAATGATCGAAGACGTGTACAGGGAAGCGAAACGTGGAGTGTACATGAGAAGAAAAGAAATTGAGGAGCTGAAAAACAAGAGGTTTAGGGCTATCGTTAAATACGCTTTCTGGAGATCGCCACTGTATAGAAAAAAGTTTAGAGAAGCCAAAGTGGATATTGACAAGATTAAAACGGTGAACGACATCAAGAAACTTCCGTTCACGACTAAGCAGGAGTTAAGAGAGAGCTACCCACTGAAAGCTGCGGCTGTTCCTAAGGAGGAGATCGTAAGAATCCAGATGAGCGGGGGAACTACTGGACAGCCGGTGATAATTCCCTACACAAGAAAGGACGTTGAACAGTGGAAAGAAATGATGCTAAGAGCGTTTTACTTAGCTGGAATAACGAGCGAGGACGTTATTCAGATAACTCCAGCCTTCGGTTTGTGGAACGGGGGATTTGGTTTTCACTTTGCTGCCGATGCTATAAACGCCTTCGTAATTCCAATAGGCCCGGGAAATACGAGAAATCAGGTAAGATTCATGAAAGATTTCGGTACAACCGTCCTTTGCGCCACCGCAAGCTACCCTCTGAGAATTGCGGAAGTCGCAAATGAAATGGGGATCGATGTGGCTGAATTGCCGGTTAAAAAGCTCATTCTTGGAGCTGAACCATGGAGCGATGAGATGAGGAGAGAGATAGAAAGGATCTTCGACGCAAGAACATACGACATACCCGGATTGACGGAGATGGGTGGAGTCGGTACGGTAGGTTTCGAATGCCCAGAAAGGAGCGGTTTGCACATGTGGGAAGATCAATACATCGTGGAAGTAATAGATCCTGAGACTGGGGAAGTGTTGGAAGAAGGAGAGGAAGGGGAGATCGTATACACATCCCTCAATAGAGAAGCTATGCCCTTAATAAGGTACAGAAGCGGTGAGGTGAGCGAAGCTCTTGGAATTGATTGCGAGTGCGGAATAGAGCACATGAAAATCAAAAGGATTAGAGGAAGGGTCGACGACATGGTGATATACAAAGGAGCGAAGTTCTATCCGAGCGATATCGAGAGGATTTTAGCGAACTACGGAATCCTCCACTACAAAATAGAGGTCGGTAATGGAAAGATAAGGATCGTTTACGAATCAGAGAAGGACTTCAGCGGGGAAATTTCGAGGGACATTCGAGAGTTTCTTGGATTTCAGCCGGAAGTTGTCAGAGTTGGAACTGGAAAGATCGAGAGGTTTGAAGGTAAAGCTAAAAGGTTGGTGAGGGTATGATTTTAGGATTTCTCTACGTTTTGAGCGTTATTTTAATGATAGCCGGAGTTCTCATCGCAAGGAGGATGAAAGTTTGATAATAGAGGTAATTTTTGCCTTATATTTAATCCTGATGTTCGTTATAGGACTTGTGGAGTACAGAAAGACCAAGGGAACTCTCGATTATTACTTAGCCGGAAAACAGCTTGGAGTTTTCCTCGTAAGCTTCTCCTTCTTCGCCACGTATTTCTCAACCGCTGCTTTCCTTGGAGGTGGAGGATTTGGCTACATTGCCGGATTCCAGTGGTCAGCCTTTCTAACGTTCTTTCATATTCTCTTTGCAATTCTCGCTTGGATCTTAATCGCTCCAAAGCTTAAGGAGATAGCCGACAAACACGGAGTCCTAACGATTCCAGAAATTTTCGGAGCAAAGTACGGCGAGGCTGCGAGAGTAATCTCAGCCTTCACGATAATAGTCTTCTTCTCCTTCTACATGGTCTCGATTTACAAGGGAGCAGGGAATCTCCTTCAGGTCATGATGAACATAAGCTATGCAGAAGGGTTGATAATAACTGCTTTAATCGTCGTTTTTTACACAGCCCTCGGGGGATTTAGGGCTGTCGTCGTCACCGATTTAATTCAAGGCATACTAACTTTCCTTGGCGGAGTTGCTCTTTTCACAACCCTCATGATAACCTTAGGGGGATTGGAAGCTATAGAAAAGCTGAAAGCTGCGGAAACGTTTGCCGGGAGCGGAGAGTTACTGTTTGAGATAGGAAAGCTCGCCCCACCGCCGGTAATGAAAGCTGGTATGGTTCTACCGTTTATCCTCAGCTTAACTTTTGCTATAAGCATCGCTCAACTCTCAAGCCCGCAGCTTGTTGTCAGATTCGTAGCAGCAAGAGATCAAAGAGTTATCCACAAGGGAATGCTACTGACTCCGATTATAGTGGGGATATTTGCGATATGCGTTTTCAGTATAGGACCATTTGCTTGGTTAATCATTCCCAAAGAAGAGAGTCTGAAGTTTCTAAAGAATCCGGACTTGATAGTTCCCTACATAGCTATGAAGCTTTTTCCAGCCGGAATAAACGCTTTGCTTTTAACAGCAATAATAGCTGCGGCGATGTCGACGATAAATTCCCTCCTCCACATGATGGCTACATCTTTTGCGAGGGATATAATTAAGAAAGACAGCCTCGCTCTCACAAGGGCACTCGTCGTCCTTTTCGCCTTAATACCTCTAATAATCGCCGTAAATCCGCCAGACGTTATCGTTGCAATAGTCGGAGTTAGCTTTTCCGTTATAACAGCTACATTCCTCGTACCGCTTTTAGCAGCTTTATATCTCAATTCAAAACCAAGGAGCGTGGTCTTGGCGATGGTTTCAGCCTTAATAACATCGGTAGCCTGGTACATGCTATTCTACAGGGTTTACTGGATCTATCCGGTTATCCCGGGATTGATTGCCTCAGCTGTTGTATTCGTCCTTTCGGAAAAAATATAAAGTTCAAATTTTTTACTTAAGCTATGGAAAAACTCGACAGACTTGATTATCTCATACTTGCCGAACTTCAAGAGGATGCAAGAAAAAGTTTGAGGGAAATTGCCGAAAAACTTGGCGTTGCTGAAGCTACGGTTTACAACCGAATAAACAAGATGAAAAAACTCGGGATAATAGAGAAGTTCATACCCGTTATAAACTACTCCAAGCTCGGTTTTGACTTAATTGCCGTAATTGGAATATCGGCAGAGGGAGGGCATGTCGTTGAACTGGAAGACCTCCTTGCAAAGGAGCCGAACGTAACGGCAGTTTACGATGTCACTGGAGAGTTCGACGTTATTGCTGTGGCGAAGTTCAAAGACAGGGACAGTTTGAACAGCTTCGTTAAAAGGATCGCTGGGTTGGAACACGTAAAAAAGACATACACGATGGTCGTGCTGAATGTCGTTAAAGAGACTCACCTGATAGATATAAAAAAGTTGTTATTGGGGGAGGATTAGCCACATCTCGTAAATCCACACATTCTGCACGTCATACAGCCCTCTCCGTACTCAAGAACGTTACCGCATTCTGGACATACCCCTCCTATCAGCTTCGTTCTTGGCTCTTCTTCAGCTTCTTCAGTGAACTCCGTTAGAGGTTTCACCCCTTTCACTTCAAGCTTTATCTTCTTGTACTCACCTTTAAGATGCTTCTCCAAAACCTTGGCAACTCCGTCGGCACAGCTCGTTATAATCTCTCCGTTGTCGAAGCCAACCGAAGGACACCTAATTCCCTTCAGCTGTCTTATCAGAGCTTCCGGACTTACCCAGCTCCTCAAAGCTATGCTTAAGAGCCTTCCAATAGCTTCCGTTTGAGAAGCTGCGCATCCACCACTCTTCCCAAGCTGAACAAAGACTTCAGCTATTCCGTACTCGTCTTCGTTTATTGTAACGTAAAGGCTTCCACATCCGGTTTTCGTCTCTATCGTAACGCCCTTCGTTATTCTCGGTCTCGGTCTCGGCTCTATGTATCTGGCTGGCGGTCTAACTTTAGCCTCCTTTTCCTTCTTCTTTTTCTCTTCCTCAGTCTTCTTAATTCTCAACACTTGCTCCTCTCTGCTTCCGTCTCTATAAACCGTAATTCCCTTGCACTTAAGCTCGTAGGCGAGAAGGAAAGCTTTTTCCACATCAGCTTTCGTCGCATGGTTAGGAAGGTTTATAGTCTTGCTCACGGCATTGTCAGTGTACTTCTGAAAAGCTGCCTGCATTCTAACGTGCCACTCAGCTGGGATGTCCAAAGCGCATTTGAATACTCTCCTCACAGCTCCGGGAATCTCTCCAATTCTCTGAATGCTTCCCTCTTCAGCCACCCTCTCGATTATATCCTCCCTATAAAGACCGATCTCTTTCAGCGTTCTTTCAAATATCGGGTTTATCTCGAAGAACTCTTCTCCATCAAGAATGTTCGTTCTCTTGTAAGCTAAGGCGAAGACCGGCTCTATACCACTGCTGCAACCGGCTATAATGCTTATCGTCCCCGTTGGGGCGATGGTGGTGGTTGTAGCGTTCCTAATTTTTATCCCTCTCTTCTCCCACACGCTTCCTTTCCAGTTGGGGAAAACGCCCCTTTCTTCTGCAAGCATTTGGGAGGCTTTGTGAGATTCCTCCTGAATGAACTTCATTACTCTTTCAGCCAGCTGTATCGCTTCTTCACTATCGTAAGGTATCTTCAGCTTGAAGAGTGCGTCAGCCCACCCCATCACTCCGAGTCCAATTTTTCTATTAGCCTTCGTCATTTTCTCTATTTCCGGGATGGGATAGCTGTTTACATCGATCACATTATCAAGGAATCTCGTGGCTATGTGCACAACTTCCTTCAACCTCTCCCAGTCAAAGTCTCCCTTCTTTTCGTCCACGAATTTTGAAAGATTAATGCTTCCAAGGTTGCAGGATTCGTAGGGCAAAAGCGGCTGTTCACCGCATGGATTGGTTGCTTCGATCATCCCAACATGCGGGGTGGGATTGGATCTGTTAATCTCATCTATGAATATCAATCCCGGCTCTCCGTTTCTCCAAGCCCCTTCAACGATTAAGTTGAAGATTTTTCTTGCAGAGACCTTCTTAACAACTTCTCCAGTTCTCGGATTGATAAGCTCGTAGTCCTCGTCATTTTTCAGCGCTTCCATGAATTTGTCAGTCACAGCCACGCTTATGTTGAAGTTCCTCAGCACACCTTCCTCCCATTTAGCGGTGATGAACTCCTCTATGTCCGGATGGTGAACGCTTAAAACTCCCATGTTCGCTCCTCTTCTCCTACCACCCTGCTTTATTTGCTCAGTAGCGGCGTCGAAGATTTTCATGAAGCTTACCGGTCCGGAAGCTACCCCTTTGGTAGACTTAACGATGTCTCCTTTAGGTCTGATTCTCGAAAAGCTAAATCCAGTACCCCCTCCGCTTTTCTGAACTTTAGCCATGTCCCATAG
>WAQS01000164.1 GCA_015520115.1 Ferroglobus sp. | reverse complement strand
CTCTTTTTCCAGCTCTCTCTCGATCTCGTACTTTATGCGGTAAACCATGTCGTACATCATCTTCTCTTTCCTCAGACTTGCGTAGTAGTAGGCTTCATCCCTCGTTCCTTTTGTTATGAGAACAACAATCCTTCCCTCTCTTCCTCTTCCGGTTCTTCCTTTCCTCTGTATAGCTCTTATTTCGGAAGGAACGGCTTCGTAGAAAACGACCAAATCCGTCTCCGGGATGTCCAGTCCCTCCTCTCCAACGCTTGTGGCGATGAGTACCTTCACATCTCCCCTCCTGAACATCTCCAGAACCCTTATCTGCTCTTTCTGGCTCATTCCCACGTCTTCATCTCTTTTAGCCTGCCCTATGAACTTTGAAGCCGGAAACTTCTGGGAAACTATCTTCAGAAGCTTATCTGCAGTATCTCTAAAATTCGTGAAGACTATTATTCTTGAATCGGGATTTTTGGAGAATTGCTCTTCAAGAATTTCCATGAGCTTATTGATTTTAGGATGCTCATCTTTTATCTTCGCTATTCTCACGACTCCTTCTCTAAAAACCGGATCTTCAAGGAGGTTCTTAGCGGCTTTGCTACCTCTGCTTCTCCCCTCCTTTAACAACCTCTTCAGGTACTTCTTCGCCGCCTCAACTCCCTGAGTTTCTATTAACTCCACAGCGTGATAAACTTTGAGCACTTCGGCGAGTATGGAAGAAGCTTCGTAGTAAACTTGGTCTCCACTCTCAACAGCTTGGGCTTGGACGAGCTCTTGAAGGGTTAAAAGCTCTTTTTTCGAAGAAAACTCGATGTCGAAACCAAGTCTTTCAAGTCTCTTAAGTCTAATTTCTATGACCTTTTCAAAAGCTTCTTTTGCTTTTTCAAGCTCCTCTGGCATGTCAACTTTAACCCACTCGATTTTCTTCTCCGCTATGTACTTCCTCACATCCGGATCGTACTCCGTTCTTATCTCTATGTTTTCTATGAACAGATTTTTCACGACTTCTCTTATCCTCTCCGGATCGCTTCCAGGAGAAGCAGTTATCGCAAGTATCAGCGGATTTTTGCTCTCTTCAACGAACCTTTTGGCTATGAAAACGTAAGAATAATTTCCCACAGCCCTATGAGCTTCGTCAAATATGGCAAGCACGAAATCTTTCAGAGAGAGCTTACCGGAAATTATGTCGTTCTCGATTACCTGAGGTGTTGAGACGACAACTTTCGCTTTTTCGTACATTCTCTGTCTCTTTTCCGGCGGAATTTCTCCGGTGAAGGAGATTATTTCGTCTTCATCGATATTTAAAGTTCTTTTCAGAAAGAAAGCGTGCTGTTCTACCAGCGGCTTTGTGGGGGCTAAAAAGAGAATTTTTCCTTCAAGCTTATGCAACCTTGATGCGATAACGAGTAAAGCCACGACGGTCTTTCCGAGTCCGGTAGGCAATACAACGAGGGTGTTTTTCAGCAATGCCGAAGCAGCTAAAGCCAGCTGGTAACTCCTTCTTTCTACGGTTTTGGGCTTTATTAGGGGGTGCGATACAAACTCCATCTAAGCATCAAATCTTCCTTCGCTTAAAAAAACGTGTCGCTAAAGTTCGATGTCGTAGAGCTTTTCGATGTTTTCCTTGCAAATCTTGTTCACGAAATCCTCATCGTAGCCAAGTTTGATCAGCTCTTTCATTTTCCTTGGCACGGTTCTTGGTCCTAAAACGGCTCCCGGTCTGTTTCTATCGTCTATGTAGTCTGACTCGACAACGAACCTATCTCCAAGCTCTGCCGCTTTCTTCACGTTGTCACCCATCGCTATGACCGAAGGGAATATCCCAATTTCCTCGAATTCTTTTATTGCCGGAGGTGCGAAGTGCCTTATTACTTTCTCCCTCTTTAATCCAACCTTTTTTGCCATCTCCGAAACTTCTTTCATTCCCTCTTTCGTGTAGCTCTCCATGTGAAGCTGAACTGCGCAACCGACGTCCTTAGCTACTTCGAAAGCGAAAGTCAAAACTTCGTTACTGCTCTTCCAGATGTAATCGCTCACCTCATAGTGGGGCCTTCCGGACTTTATAGCCACCGCCTTTCCTTCCTCCACGAATTTTCCGGCTATTTCCAATGCCTCCTTCATAATTTCGACAGCCCTATCAACACCCCACTTTTGAGAGAGCAGAGAAATTTCGGCTGGATGAACGGCTAAAACAGCGTAAGCTTTAACGATCTCGTTAGCTTTTTCCACAAGCTTTACATGCTCCTCAAAAATCTGAGCGAAGTCTCTTCCTGAAGAAGGTAAAATTCCGTAGTGAGAGCTGAGCAAGGAAACGAGAAAGAGGTGTGTACCTCCGGCTTTCTTGAACTCTTTTAAAGCTTTGAGCCTTAAATGGTTATAGAGGTGCATGTGGTTGTCCGTTATGATCATGGTAGGGGATTTTTAGGGGCTGTATTTAGCGTTTAAGGAAAGCGTTAAATCAGAATCGATGTTTACTTGATCTATGAGTATCCCATTGCTGGTCAGGTTTGTAACCCTCAGAAACGCTCATCCGATTCTCGCTCACATTAGCAACGGTTTAACACCGGTAGTTTTTCTATTCACCTTATTGTCGGGTCTCTTTCATTATCCTTGCCTACTTGAGTCTTCTTACTACATGATGTTGTTTGTCGCTTTTACCACACCAATCACGATGGTTACTGGCTTAGTGGACTGGAAATACAGATACGATTTGAGATCGATCCCCGTCATAAAGAAGAAAGTAATTTCTTCTATTATCGGCTACGGTTTCGTGGTAGCGTATGTTTCCACTAAAAGTGTTTTTGCACTTGCCATTGCTTTTTTACTCTTTGCAATAACCGGAGAATACGGGGGAAGACTCGTCCATGGAGTTGCCAATCAAGTGTTAATCAGGAAGTTCAAAAAGTAGGCGGAACAAATTTAAGCAAAGCTTTACGAGAAAAGCCGATGATCGGCACGATTATAAATGCGTCACTTGTGTTTTTGGCGAGCATTTTCGGGTACTTTTTGGGGAGGAAGGTTGGAGAGGAGGT
>WAQS01000163.1 GCA_015520115.1 Ferroglobus sp. | reverse complement strand
GGTTGACTACTTAATATTTTTCCAGAGTTTTTTATATCGCTTGCGAACACTCAAGTTATGCGTAGTTTCAAGGATTCTCTACCGATAGTTGTAAGCTACTTCTCCATCTCAACAGCCTTCGGAATGATCGCAAAAGACTACTTGGGCTTTCAAGCAATCCTAATGTCCGCTCTTGTTTTTGCTGGAGCAGCTCAATTCATAGCTTTGCAGATGATAGCAAACAAAAACCCTTCAGCTTTAATAGTCCTGACGACCTTTCTCGTCAATTCGAGACATCTGCTAATGAGCAGCTACTTAGCAAGATTTTACAGAGGTATAAGCAAAAAAATAAGAGCAATCGTCTCATTCGGCATAACAGATGAGACGTTTGCCGTAGCATCGAAAAGATTTTTGGAGAACGAAGCGGATTACAAGTACAATCTACAGCTAAACTTCTTCAGCTACTTGGCATGGGTTTCTGGGACGGCGTTGGGTATTTTCTTCGGAACGATTTTGCCAGAGGACGTTAGCAGAGTTTTACCCTTCGGTTTAACAGCCCTCTTCATATCAATTCTCGTTTCGAGCGTAAAACAGAAAAGCGATCTAATCGCAGCTTTAACAGCCGGAGTTTTTGCAGTTTTTCTTCCGAGTGGATGGAACATTGTCGTCGCTTCACTTGTAGGCTGTTTCGCCGGAGGTGTCGCGGAAAGATGGATGCGCTAATCGTAATTCTTGGGATGTTTGCCGTGACGTACTTCTCAAGGGCTTTGCCGATGCTCAAGGATTTTAAACTCGAAAACAGATACATCAAGTACATCCCTCCGTCGATATTCGCAGCCTTGGTTTTCCCCGATGTGATGAGGTTCGACGAAAAAACCATAGCTGCTCTGATAGTTTTGCTGATCTCCATAAAAAACAGGAATCTCCTTTTAGCGATGTTGGTCGGAGTACTTTCACTCTACCTTCTCCAAAAAGCTGAAATTTTCTAACCTTCTACTTCTCCATGTGGGAGAAGTTCAGAGAAGAAAAGCTTTCCGAGTTCAAAAGAGCTGAAGTGGACGAAGAAATTAGGGACTTGCTGGAATTGATAAACTCCGTTGAGGTTTTCGTCACTCTCTCAAGCTGCGCTGGGAGAATAGCTGTGATGGATATGCCAAGCTTTGGAGAGAAGCTGGAAAGCGTTTTCCTCGGAAAATGGCACTCCCCTCCAGATTTTGACGAGGTGTTAAAAGCGGTAAAGAGAGGGAGAAAAACAACATGGCTGATGATGCATCCACCGATAGTTCACGTAGCTTGTAGGGATTTGGAATCTGCAGAAAAAATTTTGAGTGTCGCAAAGAAAGCTGGGTTTAGGAGAAGCGGATTAATATCCTTCAAAAAGTTGGTCGTCGAGATCGCTTCTCCGGAAAGATTGGAGGTCGTTGTAAGTGAGAACGGCAAGATGGCTGATGAGAATTTTTTGAAAATAAATTACGAATATGCTGTCAAAAAACTCCTGAGAAGCCGTGAAAGAATGAAAAAGTTTGAAATGGAGTTCAAAGAAGCTTTTCTATAACGTCAACATTTGCTTCCACTTCGATTGGCTTTCCGCAAACTCTTATAACTTCGTCCGGGTCTTTAAGCAAATTGCCCGTCGCTATGCAGACCGCACTCTCGATTTCTTCTTCAAATTTTAACGATCCAGCTAAGCTTGCAGCACTTGCCGGCTCTACTCCTATTCCCTCCTTAGCCGCAAGCAGCTTCTGAGCCTCGACAATTTCCTCATCACTAACCTCTATCACCGCTCCGCCAGATTCATATATTGCTCTCAAAGCTTTTTTAGCGTTAACCGGAGCGCCAATTCTTATAGCCGTGGCAATCGTTTCAGGATTTTTAACTGGCTCGATTTCCTTGCTTCCCTTAACAAAAGCCCTGTAAACTGGATTGGCTCCCTTAGCCTGTACCCCTATCATCCTCGGCACTTCATCTGTGTAGCCCATCTCCACGAGTTCTTTAAATCCCTTGTAAATCGCAGAGATGTTTCCGGCATTTCCTACCGGAACGAAAATCGCTTCCGGAACGAATCCAAGCTCGTCGTAAATTTCGTAAGCTATGGTTTTCTGACCCTCAAGCCTGAAAGGATTTATGGAGTTCAAAAGGTAAAGAGATTTCCTCATGGCCAAGCTTTTCACGATCTCCAAAGCTTTGTCGAAGTTGTCCTTTATAGCTATAACTTTAGCCCCGTGCATTAAAGCTTGGGCAAGCTTTCCCAAGGCAACTTTTCCAGAAGGAAGTATCACTACTGCTTTCAAACCAGCTTTAGCCGCATACATCGCCATTGAAGCTGATGTGTTGCCAGTAGATGCGC
>WAQS01000162.1 GCA_015520115.1 Ferroglobus sp. | reverse complement strand
GTTTATAACTTCAGCTCCAATTTTGTAGATGTCTTTGACTTCGAGTTTTTCTCCGGTAACGGCGTTGTAAAGCTCTTTTACTTCTTCTTCAAGTATCGGACCGACTTGCGGTAGAGAAACGAATCTGCATAAAACCAAGCAGTCCGCAAAGGCGTAAAAGTCTTCCAACTTCACCAAAAGCTCGGCTTGATTTTCGTAGCTGAATCTATCAACGTATCCGCTTAAATTTGGACGGTAAATCACGCTTTTTATGTGGCAACCTCCTCTGTAACACACAGCGTACCCTAAAGCCATTCCTAAGAGTCCTCTTGGCTCATAACCTGGCAAATCGAGCCCTTTTACTTCAGCCCCCTCAACACCGAATTTGTTGCTGATCCTCCTTATTCCCTCGGCGAGGAGGTTTCCTATTCCCTCTCTCTTCGCTATTTTTTCTATCGTTTCGAGAATGAATTTTTCATCTCCGAATTCAGCTTTTTTCAAGTTCATGAGGTAAGCTATCACGCTTCCGGTTGAGATGGTGTCTAATCCGTACTTATCGCAGAGGAGGTTGGCTTTCAGAACAACTTCGGCTTTTTTATTTCCGCACAGACTTCCGAAGGCGAAGAGAGTCTCGTACTCCGGACCTTCTACGAATTCGTCGTCGATCTTGGAAATCTTTCCGCAAGCCACCCTACAGGAGTAACAGGCTTTCTTTCTTTTGTAAAACCTTTCTTCCAAATATTCTGGAGAAAGCTCTTCAATATCGAATTCTCCGTCCTTCCAGTAGTAACTCGGCAAGGTTCCGGTTTCGTTCGTCAAGTAGATGATCCTCGGTGTACCGAACCTCGTTAAACCTCCGCAAGTTCTCTTTATCCTCTCTTCGAACTCTTCTTTAAGTTCGGAGTATTTTTCGTAGTTCGCAACTCTCTCCTCGACGTCCCCATCTCCCTTCACGGCAATAGCCTTAAGCTTCATTCTTCCCATCACAGCTCCTCCGCCGCATCGTCCGAATTCTCTTCCCTTCGCATGTTCTATACTTGCGAATCTGACGAGGTTCTCTCCAGCCACTCCAATACAAGCCACTTGGAACTTCCTTCCGAATTCCTTCTTTATCTCGTCCTCCGTTGAGAAGGTGTCCAGACCCCAGAGGTCTTCAGCGTTGACGATCTCCACTTTTTCGTTGTCAACGACGAGAAGGCTTGGTTTTTCTGACTCTCCTCTAACAACTATGGCTTCGTACCCAGCTTTAGCGATCTCCGCTCCAAAATACCCTCCGCAGTTTGATTCAGCTATGAATCCAGTTAGAGGAGACCTGAATACAGCCTCACATCTCGCTAAACCGCTCATTCTCAATCCAGTAAGAGGTCCTACCGAGAAGATTATCACCTTCTCCTCCAACGGTTCAGCTTCGAATTTGAGAAATCTATCCAGAAGGTAGAATCCGAGCCCTTTTCCTCCGGGGAACTTTTTTTCCTCGATTTCTTCAATTTTCCTCCTCTCCAGATCAACGAGCAGTATCACGATAAGAAAAGGGGCTGGAATAGTAAAATTTTTTTCCCTCAAATCATCCTATGAACATGAGAAAGCTGTTCACGCTGATAGCTCTGTTACTCCTCCTCGCATCGACATCTTCAGCCGAGTTCGTAAACGCCACTCAGAAAAATATAAAGGCGGTGGCTGTTGTTAGCGGAGAAAACAGGGGAGCTACGATAAATATAACCGTTATAGTCACTCCGGGCAACGGAAGGGTCTTCGTTTCCACGCTACCTTACACCGAAATAGACATGCAGGGGAGTGCTCAGCTTGCGGCAATAACAGCTTGCGATTTGACCGGCAAGGACTTTTTGAAGTACGACTTTTTCTACATAATCGAAGCTGAAGCTCCTATAGTTGGGGGGCCATCGGCTGGAGGAATTATGACCGTCGCAACAATAGCGGCACTTCTCGATCTGCCGATAAGAAAAGACGTATTTATGACCGGAATGATCTATCCGGACGGATTTATAGGGCCGGTTGGTGGAATCCCCTACAAGCTCGAAGCGGCAGCGGAAAGCGGGGCTAAGATTTTTTTGATTCCCAAAGGTCAGAGGTACGTTGAGGTGGAAGAAACCAAGAGAATTCAGAGGGGACCTTTTGTGTTAATCACAACCGAAACGAAAACCGTTGACGTTGTCGATTACGGGAGAAAGCTTGGGGTAACGGTAATCGAGGTTGAGACGGTCAATGAGGCTTTGAAGTACTTCACCGGATACGAGATAAGGAGGAGCGAAGGAAAGATTGATCTGAGTCAGTACTCTTACTTGCTCAAAAAACTCGCAGATTACATGAGGGAGAGAAGCGAGAGGATATACTCCGAATTCGAGAAGGTTGCGGATAGGGATGTGAAGGAAAACATAGATAAAAGGCTCGAGGAAGCGAGGGAGAACTATGAAAGGGGGAACTACTACACGTCAACGAGCCAGTACTTCACCGCAAACATATTCATGCGAGCGGAAATCTACAGAAAGACGCTAAATGACGAGAACTTTGAAAGGGAGGTCAAGAC
>WAQS01000161.1 GCA_015520115.1 Ferroglobus sp. | reverse complement strand
CCAGTAACCTTCGCTCCTGTTAATCCCGAGAACAACGGAGAAATAAAAGACCATCGGGCAGAAGAAGTATTCCTCCACATCCCTAACCCAAAGCTTAACTCTTTGCTTCATTACAATATCTTTATCTTAAGGGAAAATTTTAAGATTTTTTGAGGGAAAACTGATGAAATTGTGATTTAATTTTATACGGATTTAAAGGAAATCGGGGGTTTTTAGATGTCGTGATCGATGGAGGTGCCGAAGTGAGCTTGGAGAAAATCAGGAGAATTCTGAAGAAACACGAGAAAGAACTCAAGGAAAAGTTCAAAGTTAAAGAAATCGGCATATTCGGCTCTTACGTCAGAGGAGAGCAAAGAGAAGGAAGTGATGTTGATATTTTAGTGGATTTTTACGGAACTCCCACGCTCTTCGAGTTTGTCGAACTCGAAAACTACCTGTCGGAAGTGCTTGGCGTAAAGGTCGATTTAGTGATGAAAAGAGCATTAAAGCCGAAGATAAGGGAGGGAGTTCTGAAAGAGGTAGCTTACATATGGAGAGAATTGTAGAGCTCGTCAAGTTACTCTGGACGTGATCAAAAAGATCAAGGAATCTATATGAGTAACGAAGATTTCTGAAAGACGAAATTTTCTGCGGTAGGGACATTAGAAATAGTGAGGCTGCAAAATGTATAATCCAATTCTCGAACTCGACATAATGAATCCTCACTACCAGCCTTACTACCAGCATGGAGAAGCCCCCGGAGACTGGCACTCTCCAAATCCGATATTCTTCTTAACAGTTCCAAAAGGCGTGGAGTTCCAGTTTGCAATAGCCCCAAGAAACAGCGAGTATGAGCTTGTGGAAAGAGCTAAAGAATTGCTCGTTTCAGCGTTAAAAGAGTTTGGTGTCGGAGCTAAAACGTCTTTGGGCTACGGGAGATTTGAATGAATCAGTCGCGGGCTACCTCATCATCGCATCGCTCAGAATTGGATTCAATCATCACCAGCAGAAAATAGGGAGAAAGCTATAAAGACTTTTTCGCTCAAACATTACTCCCATGTTTCACCGTAGTAAACGCCGTCGTGCTTTATTCTTGAGTGAAAACGCAGATCCCTATCGCAGATCGGGAAAATGTCTATTCTGTCGTTTCCTTCCAAGCTTTTCCTTGAAAGGACTTTCTCCAAGTCTTTCCTCTCCTGACTGCTTAGATATCCTATGAAGGCACTTTTTTGAATTCTCATCAATCCGAAATCTTTCAGAATTTCAGCTATTTTGCTCCTCAAACTGTCGTTCGCTATGTCGTAAACCACGAGAACTTTCATAATGGTATTTTTCATTTAAAAACTTATGATTTGCGCCTGTTGTTCCTGAGTCGAAAAAAGAAGGTTCGGAAATACCGACTTAGATGAAAGATAGGCAGGAAAATTCTAAGATTCTGCCGGCTGTTAATTACTTAAAGCAGTAACTTCTGAAAATGCAGTATCTGGGACACTTATCTGCTACATCCGGCTCTGAGTCACGGAGCAACGTCATTTGCAGCTCGTCCCTTTTCTCAAGAAAACTCGATCTCAGATAGTCGTCCACTATATAGAAATCCCTATCAATTCTTATCCCGTTGCCGGCTCTTGAAACGTAAACCGTGCAGCCAATGTCGACAGGTCTTTCAAAAACGCTTTCAAAGGCTAAAGCGTAGCCAGCTACTTGCAATCTATGCCACTCCTCTCTTCTTCCAAGCTTCACGTCGAAAATAATTCCTCCGAGCATCCAAGCTGCATCGGCTCTCAAATACTTGCTCAAGCCAAGCAAGCTTCCATCGACCACCGTTTCCGTCGCTATAGGAAAAGAAAGCTGAACCAAGCTTTCTTCGTTCAGGAAAGGATACTTGGCTTTAACTTCAAAAACTTTGCTCTCTATCCTTGTAGCCTGCCACTTTGCTATCTTCATGCAGAAATCCTTGAGTTCCTCCACATCTTTCTCCTTAATCTCCAAATTTTTGCTCATTTCCTTTAGCTCGTTTTTGAGGTTCTCCTCTGCGGATTTTATCAGT
>WAQS01000160.1 GCA_015520115.1 Ferroglobus sp. | reverse complement strand
GCATAATCTTCTTCGACGAAATCGATGCAATAGCCCAAATGAGGGGGATCGACGAAGGAAGTAGGGCGGTTGAAAGGGTCGTTAATCAGCTTTTAACTGAGATGGACGGGCTTGAGGAGCTTGAAGGGGTTATTGTCATCGGAGCGACTAACAGACCAGACATAATCGATCCAGCTTTGTTAAGACCGGGAAGATTCGACAGACTCGTTTACGTTAGACCGCCGGACAAGAAGAGCAGATACGCTATCTTCAAGATTCACACGAGAAATATGCCTCTCGCCGATGACGTCGATCTCGAAGAACTTGCAGAATTAACCGAAGGTTACGTGGGAGCTGACATAGAAGCCGTTTGCAGAGAAGCTGTAATGCTCGCTTTGAGGGAAAACATCAACGCAGAGAAGGTCGAGATGAGACACTTTTATGAAGCTATAAAGAAGATAAAGCCCAGCATAAACGAAGCTATGCTGAGGTTCTACGAGAAGTTTGAGGAGAAGGTGAAGGTTGAGCCTAAGCAAGCGAAGACGATAATCGGATACGGTTAGTCGAAACTTTTATAGCCTCCTCTTTTTTAAATCCTTTTGGGTGGTGATAATGTTTGCAAAATCTCTCGCAAGGAAGACCGTGCTGCTTTCTGATGGTACAGTTCTCGGGACTTTGTACAATATAAACGTGGACTTCAGAACGGGTTCGTTGATAAGCTTGGTTGTGAAGCCGCAGAATGAAGTAAGCGGAATAGAAAAGGTGGACGGTTATTACATAATACCTTTTGAAAGCGTAAAGTCGATAAGCGATTACATAGTCGTTGACAGGAAAAGGCTGAGCAGATGAGGTACTTTTTTCCACCTTTAATTTTGCCCCTTTTCGTCCTTTTCGTAATTTTGCCATTTTTTGCTTTGACTTTCGTCTTAACGACGACCCAAGTTTTCAAAACACTTTTTGGAATTTCCACCATCGAAGCTCTCATGATTTTTTCACTTATCGTCGTCGGAAGCTTTGTTAACCTTCCCGTTTACAAAATCGAAGGGAGGGAAGTCGTTAGGAGGAGAAGTATCTTCGGAATTTTCTACTACTATTACGTGGAGAAAAAGCAGATAGTTGTGGCGATAAACGTTGGTGGGGCTTTAATTCCGTCGATCCTTGCCTTTAAAGTGCTACTAACTTTACCGCTTTTTCCGGCTCTCCTATCCATTGTGATCGCATCATTTCTAATCTACCTCTTCGCAAAGCCCATCCCGGGAGTTGGGATCGTCGTTCCCCTCTTTGTCCCTCCGCTGATAGCTCTCATGTGTTCTTTTACGATCATCCAGGTTTTCGAGTTGAATTTGCTCTCTCTTCCCAAACTTGCTTTCGTTTCGGGAGTTTTCGGATCGATCGTTGGAGCTGATTTAATGCATCTGAAGGACATTAAAGAGATTGGAAGCGGAGTCGTCAGCATAGGAGGGGCTGGAACATTTGACGGAATTTTCCTAACGGGAGTGTTTTCTGTTGTTTTCTCTTTCCTACTACTTTAGGTCTATATTTAATCTGAGCTTACTGGAAGTTTTTTAAGGGAAGCTGAACATTCACGATAAATTTTCGCAAACTTTATAATCGGTTCAAGTAAACTGTTTTACATGACAGACATAATGAAGTATGTCGTGCCAAAGGAGACTTGGCCGGACATTATTATTCCGGATGAAGTGCAGCAGTACATAGGGGATAGAAAAGAGCTGAACCTCGCTGAGGAGATTCTCGACAGAAACATAAAGGAAGGAAGGGGAAGAAAAGTTGCTATCTATTTTGAGGATAGAAGAGTTACTTACAGAGACCTTTACAGACTGAGCAACAAGGTTGCAAACTTCCTCAAGGAAATTGGAGTTGAAAAGTACGACAGGGTAGGTTTCAGAATGAGAAACATGCCGGAAGCTGTGGCGGTGAACTTCGGAATAATGAAAGCCGGAGCGATTCCCGTCCCTCTCAACCCGATGTGGGCTAAAAAGGAAATCGTACACGTTGCAAACAACGCTGAGATAAAGGCAATCTTCGTAACTGGAGATGACAAGACGTTTAAGGCTGTCGAGGAGAGCGTTCCGGAACTTAAGACAGTCGAGAAAGTCATCGTTACCGAAAAAGAAGATCTGAAAGAGCCGTTCGTTTCGTTCAACGAAATTTACAAGCAGAGCAGCAAGTTCGATCCGGTTCCATTAGAGCTTGGAACGCCGGCTGTGATTCTCTACACAAGCGGAACGACTGGTTTGCCGAAGGGTTGCGTGCACTTTGTTGAGAATGTTCTTTCGTCGGTTTACTTAGTAGGAAAATACGTTTGGAAACTCACCGAAGATGACGTCGTTGGGGGGCCGGCTCCAGTGAGCTTCGCCATGGGTTACGGTAACGGATGCCTTATTCCCTACTTCCACGGAGCTGCTACAAGCATCTGGCCAGGATTCAGCGTTGAGAACTTCTTCCGCTTCGTTGAAGAGCACGGCATAACCGTCTTCAGCTCTTTGCCAACTGCTTACAGAATGATTCTCGCAAATCCAAACCTTGACGAGTATCTGAAGAAGTACGACCTTTCAAGCCTGAGACTTTGCACCGGAGGAGGAGAAGCTCTTGGTGCTGAGACTGCCAAGAAGTGGCAGGAGAAGTTCGGAATGCCAATCTACGAATCCCTTGGAGCTACGGAAATGGTTCACATCTGCATAAGCAACACAGTCGCTCCCAAGCCTGTTGCGGGAAGCATCGGTTGGCCGGTGCCGGGCTATACAGTCAGAATAGTTGATCCTGAGACTGGAAAAGAATGCCAGCCCGACGAGGTCGGAAATCTCTACATAAAGGGTCCGACTGGAATAAGGTACTGGAACCACCCGACGAGACCTCTTGATGAGAAGCAGAAGGAGAGCGTCAAAAACGGATGGAACGTCCTTGGTGACTTCGTCAGAAGAGACGAAAACGGATACATCTATTTCGTGTCGAGAGACGATGATCTCATCAAGTCCTCTGGATACAGAATCGGTCCCGATGAAATCGAGCAGCCGTTAAGCCAGCACCCGGCTGTGGCTGAGTGTGCTGTCATCGGAGTTCCGGATCCAGAAGGAATCAGAGGACAGCTCGTTAAAGCGATCATAAGGCTCAAAGAAGGCTATGAGCCGAGTGAGGAGCTTAAGCAGGACATCCTCAAGTTCCTTGAACAGCACATAGCCAAGTACAAGCTGCCGAGAATAATCGAGTTCACAACAGAGCCGCTACCGAGGACTGCGACGGGCAAGCTGCTAAGAAGAGTGTTGAGGGAGAGAGAGGCTCAGAAGCAGCAGAAGTAAACTCCCAATTTTTCATTTTTTCTTTTGAGCGTAGCAGTTCACCGTATCTAAAGAAAGTTTAGAAAGCCTGTTTGCGATTTTTGACGTTTGAGTGAGGGACTTGTGATAGCACCTTAATTTTTATTAACTTTCGAATTGTAGGAGGGTCATGAAATACAAAACCGAACTCACGAGAATTGTTGAACTTCCTTACTATGTTGAGGTTAGCGAGACTTCAAGGAAAAAAGTTAAAGATATTCTCGATTCCTTCAACTTAAACAGTACTCTCTTCCTAACTGGAAAAAACTCTTATGAAGTTGTCGGAGCGAAAATCGAGGAGAAAATAGCCGATTATATTGTTGAGAAAGTTTTCGTTGAAAAGGCTACGATGAGCGAGGTTAGGAGGATTGAACTTTTTTTGGGTTACACCGATATCGATTCCGTTGTGGGGGTTGGCGGAGGGAAGGTAATAGATGTGGGGAAGGTAATCGCTACCGAACTTAATGTTGCTTTTATAAGCATCCCAACTTTAGCGTCAAACGACGGTATTGCTTCGCCGGTCGCGAGCTTTAAAGAGAACGGTAAGCCCGTTTCAATTTCCGTCAACCCTCCAACTGCCGTTCTGGCGGACTTGACAATTTTGAGAAACAGTCCGATAAGATTCCTTAGGGCTGGTTTCGGAGATTTAATCTCTAACATCACCGCCGTCAAAGATTGGAAACTTGCGAGAGACAAAATTGATGAGGAGTATAACGAAGTTGCCGCTTCGATGGCTTATCTTCCTTCCACTCTCATGCTCAACTTGGAGAGCGTAAATTTCAAGGACGATTTGACAACTCTGGAAAAGCTCATTAGAGGGTTGATTTTGAGCGGAGTTTCGATAGCTATAGCCGGGTCAAGCAGACCGGCAAGCGGAGCAGAACATAAATTCAGCCACGCTTTGGACTATCTTGGGTACGGAAGCGGAGTACACGGAGAGCAAGTAGCTTTAGGGACGATAATAATGGAGTACCTCCACCAAAAGTACTACGGAACGGGAGATTGGGAGGCTATAAAGACAATTCTTGAAAAAGCTCAGGTGCCGACGACTGCAAAGGAGCTAAACTTGACCAAGGAACAAGTCCTCGAAGCCCTAATTTACGCCAAGAGAATCAGAAAGAAAAGGTACACGATCTTAGAGGACGTAAATCCAAGTAAAGAAGAACTTGAGCTCGTTTTAATCAAAACCGGGATCGTAGAGAGTTAGAACGTATTTCGCATCTTCAACTCTGTTTATTCTTCTAACTTCGGCTATGTTGTAATTCTCGATTCTGACATCTATCAGCTCGCTCCCCAAACCTTCATTCATTCTTAGTAAAGAGTAAACTCCGTTTACTTCCTCCCAAACCTCCTCACCGAATACAATTTTTTGAAAGGCTTTGTTTAACTCAACCCAGCTCATTTCAGCTATTTTTTGGACGGGAATTAACGAAAAGTATTCAACAACTTTTTCCACATTTTCCTTCTCGTGAATCCACGTGCACTCCATGCAGCTCCATATTTTAAAGTCCTTAAGCCTCCCAAAAGCGTTGTATAGGCACGGATAAAAGGGACAAAAGCAGAGAGAGCAATCCTGCCCTTCGAAGTGGCAGGGATAGTACTCGCATTCTCCCTTCTTCATCCCGAAAATTGCAGAAATCAAGTCTTTCAGGGCTTCTTCCCTCATTTCAGCATCGCCACCATGCTGCCGACGCTGACTCCTATATCCCTCGCTACCGGTTCGCACTTGGCAGTTAAAAGAAAAGCGATGCTTTCCCACCTTGATTCGGACAGGCATTCATAGTTAGCCATACCCTTAGCCACGATTATATCAGCCTCCTCTATTCTACTTTTCGTCTCCTCAGGGAGTAGTTCCTCATCAATGCCGATCTCCCCTCCGTTTGGAAGTATTTCATCAGCAACTTTATCTATTCCGGCAAGTCTCGCATCCTCAATCGTCGCGTCGCTGAGTATCGGTTTTCCTCTAACAACAACGCTCACTCTCTCCGAGATCTTCTTAATTTCTCTTATCAGTAAGTAATCGAAGAATATTTCCCCAGCGTTGTCAGTCACGTAGACAACCCTTCCTTTGGAGAGATCTTTGATTTCCTTTGTGTTGTCGATAGCCAGCCCTTTTGCAAACATTTTAAGGAAGTACGTTTTGAAGTTGCCCTCTTCGACTTTGTGATCCAGAACCCCGTAGTCGAAGGCGTTACCGATTATGCTTGCTACAACAGCTCCGTAGAACTTATCTGAAAGTTTCGAAATGAAATTTTCAACGAAGGGTAGGTTTTCCTTTGCAACAGCGTTCGCTCTATCTTTTAGAGGCTTGTACGGATCTTCAACTCCGAGAACCTCGTAAACCCTCCTGTGGATTTTTGTGGCTATTAAGGCGTTGATGCCCTTCTTTTCGTATTCCTCGCTTAGAATTTTGAGAGCTTCTCCGACGGCTTTTTCTATCTTACTCTGGTCTTTTGTAGCTATCTTGCATTCGAGATATACCCTGTTCAGCAAACAGGCCGGGCATTTAGCGGCGATCCTCATAGTTACGTGTCGAGATTTCTAACTTCTGCGGCGTGCTCCATTATGAACTTCTTCCTGTCTTCCGTGTTTTCTCCCATGAGGATCGAGACGATTTCCTCTGCCATTGCCGCATCTTCGAGCGTTACTTGAATGAGTATCCTTCTCTTCGGATCCATCGTCGTCTCCCAAAGCTGTTCTGGATTCATCTCCCCCAGACCTTTGTATCTTTGAACTTCAGCGTCTCCTATTCTCTTAAGCAGGTTTTCCAGTTCCTTGTCGGAGTAGAGGTAGTAAACCTTCTTTCCCTTCCTAACTCTGTAGAGGGGTGGTTGGGCTATGTATAGGTATCCGTTCTCTATAAGCGGACGCATGTAGCGGTAGAAGAAAGTAAGCAGCAGAGTTCTTATGTGAGCTCCGTCTATATCTGCGTCGGTCATTATGATGATCCGTTTGTATCTCGCCCTTTTTATGTCGAAATCCTTTCCGAAGCCAGCACCTATGGCAGCTATAATCGCTTTTATCTCATCGTTTTTCAGAACTCTGACCATACCTGCTTTCTCCACGTTGATGATCTTACCCCTTATCGGTAAAATTGCCTGAAATCTTCTATCTCTCGCTTGCTTTGCCGAACCACCGGCAGATTCTCCTTCAACTATAAACAGCTCCCTTTCCTCCGGATTTCTTGAGGAACAATCAGCAAGCTTTCCCGGAAGAGTTGCTACCTCCTCCCTTCTCTTTATAACGTCTCTCGCTCTCTTCGCAGCCTCTCTCGCTTTGGCAGCCAATATGCACTTTTCTATTATTTTGTTGGCCTGATCCGGATGCTCTTCAAACCATCTCATCAGCTCGCTGTAAACTATCGTCTCCACAGCTGTTTTCACTTCGCTGTTGCTCAGCTTCGTTTTTGTCTGACCTTCGAATTGAGGTTCAGGAACTTTAGCGGAGATTATAGCTGTCAAACCTTCTCTGACGTCCACTCCAGTTATCGGCTTGAAGTTCTTGATGTTTTTCTTTCCGTATTCGTTTATTGCCCTCGTTAAAGCTGCTCTGAATCCGACGATGTGCGTTCCTCCCTCAACGTTGTGTATGTTGTTGGCGTAGGCAAGAATTGTTTCGAAGTCGGTGTTTGTGTACTGCAGAGCAACTTCAACGCTGATACCGTTTTTTTCTCCGATTATGTATATCACGTCGGAAATTTTTTCTCTGTTTGCGTTGAGATGTTCCACGAACTCCACAATGCCTTTTTCCGAGTAGAACTCCTCTTTTTTCCCACTTCTTTCATCGTACAGTTCGAGTTTCAGTCCTTTGTTCAAGTATGCAAGCTCTCTAAGTCTGTGTGCCACTATGTCGTAACGAAACTCGGTCGTTTCGAAGATCTCCTCGTCAGGTTTGAACCTCACGTAAGTTCCCGTTTCATCGGTTTCCCCGATAACCTCAAGGGGAGTTACCGGAATCCCTCTCTCGTATCTTTGTCTGTATATCTTTCCGTTTCTTTTAACAACAACCTCCACCCACTCAGAAAGCGCATTTACAACGGACAAACCAACCCCATGCAAACCTCCGGAGACTTTGTAGGCTTTTTTACTGAACTTTCCTCCAGCGTGGAGCTTAGTCATCACTATTTCCAAAGCCGGCTTTCCGAGGGGATGCATCTCAGTCGGAATTCCTCTCCCATCATCCTCGACGCTTGCGCTTCCGTCTTTGTGCAGCACGACCTTTATTCTACTGCAATAGCCAGCTAAATGCTCATCGACGCTATTGTCGATAACTTCCCATAGAAGGTGATGAAGTCCCCTAATTCCAACTCCACCAATGTACATTCCCGGTCTTTTTCTCACCGCTTCCAAATCACTAAGAACTTCGATTTGCTCTGCTGTGTAGTCTTCCACGAAACCAAATTTAATCTCTCGGTTTAAAACTCTTGGGCAACATAGTCCAATTCTTTCGGAAATACAAGATTTATGTTTAACTTAGATTTCCACTGAAAATTTTAAAATGATAAAAAATGAAAATTTATAAATAACTTGCTTAACTGTGACAGGGGTTGGGAATTGTAAGGAAATTGGTCGAAAAGTACAGTCATACTTCGAGCTTCTCTATGCTGTTCTTCTCGTGCTCGTTGAGAGGATGGGAATAGTTTTTAGATACCTCTCGGAAGACGCTTGGAAGCAGATGAGATTGTTTATTCTATTATAATCTGTTTCCTCTCCGCTGAATTGGTAGCTCTTCTTCAAACTTCTTTATCTACTTCCAAACTGTTGCGTTAGACGGGGATGAATCAGAAATGATTTCTGCTGTTCTCCTCGTTGATGAAGTTTGGATGTAAGTTGCTATGCCAAGAATCCTGATGTCGTTCGGAACTCTCTCCCTCTCAAACAATTCAAGTTCCTCCACCAATTCTTTCAGCTTCATCAAAATTGGCGAATAATTAGGTTGTGT
>WAQS01000159.1 GCA_015520115.1 Ferroglobus sp. | reverse complement strand
GTTCCAACCACACTCATGCACGTCCACGGCATTTCAATTGAGCTTGACGGAAAGCTTGAGGACATTGTCGCAGCTCTGGAGGAGGAGCCGAGGATAATGCTGGTATCAGAAGAGGATGGATTTACCTCGACGGCAAAAATAATTGAGTATGCAAGGGAGCTCAGAATGAGGTACGACATCTTCGAAAACGTTGTTTGGCGTGAAAGCTTGGCGATCCACGAAGGTGAGCTGTTCGCCGTTCAGGCGATCCATCAGGAGGCTATCGTCGTTCCGGAAAACGTTGATGCTATCAGAGCGATGTTTGAAATAGCAGACAAAGAAGAAAGCATGAGGATTACGAATGAAAGCCTCGGAATTAAGAAGTAGGTGACAAAAAACTATTAGGAGTTTTGTCTACTTTCTACTTTATCTTTAAAAATTCCTCAAGCGTCTCCCTCCTCTCCTCGTAAATTATTCCGGTGTAAATCTCATTCGATGCTGCTATTTTCATAGCCTCCTCAAGACTTTTTGCTGGTTTTTCCAAGCTCACGACTTTTTTGTTGTAATAGCTCCAAGTGTTGTTGAAACTCACACAAGGTTGAAGAATGTCCACAAATGAGAAACCTTCGTGGAGAATAGCTTTGTACATAATCTCCTCAAGCTGGTTAAGTTTTCCAGCATAACCTCTCGCAACAAAAGTTGCTCCGGAAACTAGAGCCAGCATTACTGGATTTAATGGAACTTCCGGATTTCCTTTGGGCGTTGTTCTCGTTACTCTTCCCTTCGGGGTTGTTGCCGTGAATTGTCCGGTAGTTAAGCCGAAAACTCCGTTGTTGTGAATAAAAACTGTGATGTTAACGTTTCTCTTCGCAGCGTGAATTAGGTGATCCAAACCTTCGTTGTATTGATCACCATCTCCGGCAAAGCCGATGGCTATTAATTCCGGATTAGCCAACTTCAGTCCGGTTAGAAACGGAATGACTCTTCCATGAATTACGTGAAATGAAGGAAGCTCTATGTAGTCCACAATTTTCCCGTGGCAGCCAATTCCGGAAGCGACGACGAACTTTCCGATTTCGTGCCCCTCCTCAACCAGCCTTTTTATCGTATTTTTAAAAGCTCTGAGAATCCCGAAATTCCCGCATCCCGGACACCAAGTGATTTCCTTCATTTCAAAACCTCCCTAAGTTCCTCAGGGGTAAACGGTCTTCCGTCCCACCTCAAAATTCTCTTCAGCTTTATCCTCTGCTCTCTTTCTATCATCCCCGCAAGCAAACCTTGGTAGTTGCACTCAACGCAGTAAGAGTTCTCTTTAATCTTCGGAACATCCAGCGGCTTTAGAAATCTCACAGCCACTACCTTAAATCCGAGTTCTTCGGCAACCTCTCTAACTGCTCCGTAATTTGATCCCCACGTAACGATCGTCTCGTTGCCCTTCCCTTCTTCAACGTAACTGTTTTTCACATTCTTTTCTATCTCCCTCATCTTCCTCATTCTCTTCTCGTACATTACTCTTGCAATTTCAGCATCATCGGTTGTAAAGCCGTATTCGTCGTGCTCGTTGCTATTGGCTTTAACTATCGCCGGAGGAACGGCGTAAGGAGAAATTCCGTTTTGAGTGATCTCGTATCTTTTGAAAACCCCCTCGCTTCCTCTCACTATACTTATTCTCTCTCTTCGTACTTTAGGATAATTCACAGTTTCGTAGCTTTCAAGGAGGTGCTTATCCGAAAGCAGTATCGCCGGAGTTTGAAACTTCCATGCCAAGTTTAAAAGTTCAGCTCCGAGTTTGTAAGCGTCTTCGCAATCGATTGGAGATGCGACAATGAGAGGAAATTCTCCGTGAGCCGGATTTAAAGCAAAGTAAAGATCTTCCTGAGCTGTGTAGGTAGCCATTCCCGTTGATGGGGCACTTCTTTGTCCGTAAACGATTAAAACTGGTACTTCAGCCATTCCGGCAAGACTAATGCTTTCCGTCATAAGAGCAAACCCGCCACCGCTCGTAGCTGTTGCAGCCCTTTTTCCAGCGAAAGCGGAGCCAATAGTCATCATTATAGCTGCAATTTCGCTTTCAGGCTGATAAGCGATAACATCCTCCCTCCTCACGAGGAAATGCAGGATCGGAGATGTAGGTGTCATTGGATACGCGTAAAATCTCTCCAGTCCGGCTTTTATCATTCCGAGGGCAACCATTTCATTTCCCGAGTGAACTTTCTTTTCCCCTCCAATTTTCTCAAGCTCCTCCAATTTTTCAAAATTCTCTTCCGCAAAGGAGTAACCTTCTTCAGCAAGAATTATATCGTCCGAGGCTTTATTCCCGTAACTTTCGATGAAAACGTCCTCAAGAACTTCGAAGTCTATTCCGAACACGTAAGTTAAAACCCCCAAAGCCACCGCATTTCTGAAAAACAACGGTTTTTGCTCTTCTTTGACGAATTCTGTCATCGGAACGGCTTTTCCGTTCAGATTAAACTTGGAATCGTGAATGAGCATTCCCCTAAGCCTCTCTTTGTGCTTGTCATAAACGTAGTCCTCTAAGCAAATGAGAATATCGTAGTAGTATCTGTGACTTCTGACCTTCTTTTCCGAAAACCTCACGACGCTTGCGTTGTGTCCCCCTCTTATCAGGGACTGGTACTCTTGATAGACGAAAGCATTATACCCGAGCTTGGAAAAGAGCTTCGCAGCAAGAACTCCAGCTTCCTTTATTCCGTCTCCAGCTGCTCCAGCAAAACAAATGTTGTAATCTGGCATTAAGAATTAGAAAGATTTGGGGAATATTTAACACTTCACCTGTCTTGCTCGGTCATAACAGTTTCGACTATCTTCTTACCAGCCACTATTTCATCAACGCTATGAATGACTCCCCCCAACCTCTCTATCGTCCTCTTAATTTCTTCAAAATCCATATTATCTCCGACGATCGTGATTTTAACGTTCTCTGTGTTCTGATCGATCTCGTATAGGCTCAGGTTAACCCCGTCCACGAACTCAAGCTCGCTCAAAACCTTCGCCAGTATTATGTTGCTCGGTTCGTGGGGTTTTAAAACGTCAAGCACCAATCTTCTTATACCTGCCACGGTAAAATATTATAGGGGTAGCTATTTAACGTTTGTGTATGATAGATTTGCACGTTCACTCAATTTTCAGCGACGGCGAATTAATTCCGAGCGAGATAGCAAGGAGGCTCGAAAGCCTTGACTACGAGGCTGTTTGCATAGCTGACCATGTAGACCTGAGTAACCTTTCCTCTGTGATCGAAAAGCTGTGGAAGTTCGCGGAGGATAGAGAAGAGTACGGTGTGAAGGTGCTCGTTGGAGTGGAAATAACTCACGTCCCTCCGAAGCTTATAGGCAAGGTTGTTAGAAGAGCGAGAGAGGAGGGGGCCGAAGTAATAGTTGTTCACGGAGAGACGATAGTTGAGCCCGTAGCCGAGGGAACGAACTTTGCGGCAGTCCAAGAGGAAATCGACATCTTGTCGCATCCAGGCCTTGTGGACGAAAAAACGGCTGAATTGGCAGCAGAAAACGGAATTTGCTTTGAGATAACCACAAGGAGGGGACACAGTTTAACAAACGGTTACGTTGCGAAAATAGCGAAAGAATTCGGAGTAAAGCTCGTTTTGAATACCGACGCACACTCTCCAAGCGACTTCATAAGCAAAGATTCCGCCGAAAAAGTGGCTAAAGGTTGCAATTTGGATCTCGAAGAACTCCTGAAAAACTCAAGGAGTATAGTGAGGAGAAAGAAGGTCTAAGTTTCTGCCAGATTTTGCAAAGTAATCTTTAATCAAATCGAAGGTCATGAAGTCAACGAGCCTCAACAGCTTGCCCTTAACAATTCCATCTTCGAAGAACTCCAGTGCTTTTTTACTCTTCTGCGAGTAATCCACTATGAGATCCATAACTTTTTTTACAGCCTTCTCAACCCCGTACTTTTCTTCGTAAATCATCGGAAGGGTTTTCGACTCTATTTTACTTGATTTGTCCCCGTAAAGGGAGAGGTACTCAAGAAGATCGTCAACAAGCTGATAGGCTAAGCCCAAATTCAAGCCGTACTGGAAAAGCTTCTCAACTCCCTCATCTTGTGAGAAGTATTGATAAGCGTTTTTAGCTGAGTAGGCAAATAAAGAGGCTGTCTTGTATTCTATGCATTTGAAATACTCCTCCTCGTCGAACTTCTCTTTCGTGCTGTAAACGTCGAGAACTTCTCCTTCGCTCATGAGCATTCCAGTCCTGGCAAAATCCCTCACTATGTCGTATCCGTATTTAGCTGTTAATTGCACGGATTTGGAAATTAACCAGTCTCCGACAAGAATCGCTAAGGAATCGTCGTATTTAACGTTGAGGGTCTCCTTGTTTCTCCTTTTAACCCCCCTATCGATAACGTCATCATGTGCTAAGCTTGCCGTGTGAATCAATTCAACAGCCAAAGCCATGTCGAGAATTTCCTTTTCATCCCCTCCAGCAAGCTTTGCACTTAGCAAAACAATTATTGGACGGGTTCTCTTTCCTCCAGCTTCGATCAGATGCTTAAGAGCTTTTTTAATCTTCGGGATTATCACCTCTCTGTCCAACAGTTCTTTCAGCGCTTTTTCAATCGTCTTGTATTCCTCCCAATTTTCGATCATTTAAGTCAACCTCGCAACGTCAACTATTTTAAAAGTTTCGAATCGAGAAGGTAGGAGTAGATTAAAGGTAAGGCTATCGTCGCATCGCAGTAAACCGTCACGACCTTAGCGTTCTCCTTCAACTTACACCAGCTCTTAGCCTCTTCAAGGGTAGCTCCGCTCAAACCTCCGAATTGGGGGGAGTCGGTGGTTATTTGGATGGCGTAATCAAACCCCTCTCCAAGGAGCATCGCTTGGAGGGTGAAATTTTTCGGCACCCCACCCCCAACTATGCACACGCCAATTGGCTTTTTCTCAAAACACAGATCGAGAATTTTTCCGATGTCTTTCTTTAGATCGATTATCAAATCCTTCCCGTAAATGTAGAGGTGAAGCCCGAGAATTGAGTCGTGTATGGTCGGAACGAAAATCGGCGTTTTTTTCTCGTAAGCAATTTTCAAAAAAGAGTCTTCGGGTAGGTTTTTTCCTATCTCCCACATCAGCTCGTAGCTTCCGTAAGTTCCGCTAAGATTTTCGAATATTTTTGAAGTGAATTCCTCAACTTTCTCAAAAGCTTCGTTTGATACGAAAACATCGTAAATTCTATTCACGTTCTTTCTACTCAGCTCCACATCATCGACCCTCTCGCTTCCCTTCTGATGCCTGAAACCGAGAGCTTCGGCTATTTCATGGGTTACGTTCGCTCCAGTTGTAACGAGAGAGTGAACAAAGCCTTTTTCGAGCATTCCGGAAACTATCCTCCTCATCCCCGCTGGAATCATCGCTCCGGCTAAGGTCAAAAATATGAAGGAATTTTTTTCGACCATCTCTTTAAAAATACTCGCTGCCTCTCCAAGTCTTCTTGCGTTAAAAGCGGAGTCTTTAAACTGTTCGAGCAACTCAGATATCCTCTGCTCCTCTCTGACATCGATTTCCCGTATCATCCTTTAGCAACTCCCATCGGAAGCAGTCTTGCAACTATCTTCGAAATTCCCGCTCTATGTACTACTTCAACAACATCGTCGCTGCTCTTGTAAGCTTCCGGAGCTTCTTCAGCAAGCAAAGCTCCCTGAGTTGCTCTAACGTAGATTCCCCTTCTCTCCAATGACTGTTTAACCTGACTACCCCTCAGCTTTCGTTTAGCCGCTGCTCTGCTGAGAACTCTTCCGCTTCCGTGGCACGTTGAGCCGAAAGTTTCTTCCATAGCCTTTTCTGTTCCAACGAGAACGTAGCTTGGTGTTCCCATGCTTCCGGGGATGAGCACTGGTTGCCCTGTCTTCTTGTAATCTTCAGGTAGCTCCTCGCTTCCCGGTCCGAAAGCTCTTGTCGCCCCTTTC
>WAQS01000158.1 GCA_015520115.1 Ferroglobus sp. | reverse complement strand
CCAATAAAAGAGGTTAGAGAGGATCATCTGAAAGTCAGAGACGTTTTGCTCTCCCTCATGGACGCCATACGAAACAGAGACGTCGAAAAAGCCTTTGAACTTCTTCTGATTCTGGAGAAACTCGGCGGACCCCACTTCAGAATGGAGGAGGAGGTGATGTACAGAAAACTCAGGAAATTTTACGGCGATGAGTACTACAACCGCCTTCTCGATGAGCATGACAGAGTGATAAACGCGGCGAAGCAAATAGCCGAGATTCTGGGGAAGGGTTCAATAACCGAGGATGAGGCTGAGAGAATTATCAGAATATAGTCATTCTATCAACCCCTGCACTATTCCAATACATTCACCAAATTTCTCAAGCCAGCTCCTTGTATAGCTGTACTTCCTCTCCTTCATAAGCCCTTCCGCTATGTTTTTAGCATTTCTCACAACCTCATCAAAGTTTAAGAATTTAGCGAGCTCTCTCTTCACGTCCTTCCACTCAAACTCGATTGGATTCAGATCGGGAGAGTAAGGAGGCAGATAAACCAAAACTATGTCAAGTTCTTTAGCTTCTTCAATCGTTAGCTTTGCTTTATGGATTTTAGCGTTGTCGACCATCATAACTATCCTCTTTTCCGGATTTTCTTTCCTTACACACCTCATAAACTCCACGAAATCCTTAGCCTTTGACGTATTGCTCATCATTGCAACATCTTTTCCGTTCAAAGACATGAATCCGAAGATAGTTTTCCTCTTTCTCGTCGTTTCAGCCTTAATCTTCTTACAACCAAGAACCCTTCTTTTCTTTGGATTGCATTCCATGCTGCTTTCATCTGTAAATCCTATGATTGCATCTCTTAGCTCCTCTTTCCTTTCTTCCAATCTTTTTTTAGAATTTCTTCAGCGTCCTCCGGTTTTCTTTTGTCAAGAACGTAAGGTTTCCCGTACTTCACTTTTAGAATTTTCCTTATGTTTTTCCACACTCCCTTGTAAGAATACTCGACTCCATACTCGTTCTTAACGTAAACTACCACTTCTTTAAGATCCATTCCCTCTTCAACTGCTTTCTTTGCTATTAGCTCCCATTCCTCCCTTGAAAGCTTTGGCTTCCTCCCACCCTTTCTTTGAGTCTTAAGTCCTTCGTATCCTCTCTCGTTCCACTTCTTCTTCCACTTCCTTATCGTGGATTCGTCTCTGTCAAGAATCCTCGCTATTTCGTAGTCCTTGTAGCCTTCGTAGTATAGCTTGATTGCCAGAAGTCTTTCCCTCGTTTCGTGATCTTTTTCGCTCTTGTACATCTCAACAAGTTCCTCGTAGCTTACGTGTTTGGCCAGCTTGAGCTTTCTTGGCATTATTGTTATTGAAAATATTTTAGTTTATATTGTTTTTGATTAGGGAATATGTTGGTAGATTAACTCTAATCAGGTGTTTTTGACGCTGAGTGTAAGAATCTATTTAAATTTTAAAGTTTTTAAAGAATTTAAAAATTAATCATTGCGGTTAAGCATGTGGGGTTAAGCAATATGAAATGGCAAGTATTTTTATACTAATCTTTCAAATGATGAATCGATGCCAGTGGACAGCGAGATCTGGGTTGAGAAGTACCGCCCCAGAACCCTCAGCGAGATAGTGGGGCAGGAAGAAGTTGTGCAGAGACTCATGGGTTATGTGGAGAGAAAAAACATCCCTCACCTCCTCTTCGCCGGCCCGCCAGGAACCGGCAAGACGGCATCGGCAATAGCCCTTGCCCGAGACCTCTTCGGCGAGAACTGGAGGGACAACTTCATAGAGATGAATGCAAGTGATGAAAGGGGAATTGACGTTGTCAGGCACAAGATAAAGGAGTTTGCGAGAACAGCGCCCATAGGTGACGCTCCCTTTAAAATCATATTCCTCGACGAGGCTGATGCGCTAACTGCTGATGCTCAGGCTGCGCTCAGACGAACCATGGAAATGTACTCTCGAATCTGCCGCTTCATCCTGAGCTGCAACTACGTCAGCAGGATAATCGAGCCGATCCAGAGCAGGTGTGCCGTTTTCAAGTTCAGACCGGTTCCAGCAGATGCCATGAAAAAGAGGTTGCTGGAAATATGCGAGAATGAAGGAGTAAATATCACCGAAGACGGTCTTGATGCGCTGATCTACGTTTCCAACGGCGATTTCAGAAAGGCCATAAACGCCTTGCAGGGCGCTGCAGCAATCGGAGAAGTTGTTGATGCCGAGGCTATCTACCAGATTACCGCAACTGCCCGCCCCGAAGAGTTGGGTAAACTGCTGGAAACCGCATTGAACGGGAACTTCATGGAAGCCAGGGAGATGCTGAACAAGCTCATGATAGAATACGGCATGGCGGGAGAGGACATAGTCTCCCAGCTGTTCAGGGAAATCCTCTCATCGCCTCTGGATGAAAAGCTGAAGGTCGTGCTGATTGACAAGCTTGGTGAGGTAGATTTCAGGTTAACGGAGGGGGCCCACGAGCGAATTCAGCTTGACGCCTACCTTGCTTACCTCTCCCTGGTGGGCAAGAAAGGAAAATGATGAAAAATAATTGCAATTCGTGTAACAATTGTAACACAAAAACAAAGTATTTTACCAGTTTCCCTGTATCCTTAATCCATGTCATGGGAAGTTTTGAAGGGAGAAGGAGATGCAGAAAGGTTTATTGAATTGCTAAAAGGCAATGCGGTTTTTGCCTTTACCATCGGAAACACAAAAACTGCTGAGGTGCCGGGAATAACTGTTGCCGGAGCAAATCCTGAACTGATAAAATTCACTCCGCCTGCAGATG
>WAQS01000157.1 GCA_015520115.1 Ferroglobus sp. | reverse complement strand
GAGGAGTACTCTTCAAAATACTCGAAAGGTTGAATCCTCCTGAAAGAAGTGAAAATGCGGTAATATTTTACGGAAAAAACGAGTCGGAGCCATTTATAAGGACTATAAAGGAGTGGACAGAAGGGAGGGAGGTTAAAGTTGTTGAAGTGGAAAGTATGCAAGCCGAAATGCCGGAGATAGATGTTGACTGCGAAATGCTTAAGAGATATCTGCCAAGGTTCATCAGCCACACGGCTATTGTTAAAGCAAAAGAGATAAAGGAGAAAATTAAATTTTAACTATCTTGCCTTCTCCTCCAACGTTCACGTCCCCTATCCATCCATCTTCAGCCTTTTTGAAGCTTGGAAGCAGATCGAACTTTCCTCCGATTTTTATAGTCCCACCTTTCATATCTCCTCCAACGAAGCCGCAGTCTCCATGAACGATTATCGTTCCGTTTTTCATCTCCGTCCCTATGAAGTCTCCAGCGTTACCCTTAATCTCTATCTCTCCTCCAACCATTTTTTCTCCTATGTAGTTTCCGGCGTTTCCCTCAATTAGAATTTTCCCACCCTTCATTCCTTCAAGATCTCCGTAGTATGCACAACCAACGAGGTTTCTTGCATTTCCTTTTACGACAATTTCCCCACCACTCATCTCAGCTCCGAGCCAGTCGTCAGCGTTTCCTTCGACAACAATTTTTCCTCCGGACATGAACGCTCCGCAGTGGGCACCAACGTTACCCTTTACAACGATCTCTCCTTCAGTCATTCCTCTACCGATCCACTTTACTCTGGAAAAATCTCCGTCAAGGATGAGCTTTTTCTCATCTCCCTCCTTTTTAATCTCGAAAAGCTCTCCAAGCTTGACCTTGTACTTTCCGTACCAAACTTCAAAGTTCTTAATTTCCTCTTCGCTCTTCTCAGCCAAATCTGGAGTAATTTCTGCCTCTACGCTAACTTCAAAGTCCTTCTTAGGCTTTAAAATTAGCATCAGCTCACCTCCAATCTTGCGGGCTTCTTAACCCACCTTTCATCAACTCCGAAGTTTATCCTCTCGACCGTGTAGTAGTTCTGGAAGTACTCGTCGAGATCCGCTTCGATAGCTTCCATGCTAACCTTCTTCGTCGCATCCACCCAGAAAGTTCTTCCCCACGTCTCTGCAACAAGTTCTCCATCTTTTACGACGATCTCACCATCTTTAATCGTGTAAGCAGGTTTTCTGAACGCTTTGTTTACGAGATCGTACTCCGCAGATGGATCAACTTCGTTCGGGTTTATGTTGTATATGGCTATGTCAGCGTCGGCTCCAACTCCAAGGTGACCTTTATTCTCCATTCCGAGGATCTTGGCGGGCAAGCTTCTGCTCATCTTTATAACCTCGTAGAGCGTTTTTTCGGTATCTATAGCCGGTAAACTTGAAGCTTTCTGCACGTAGGGGCTTACTCTCTCAAGCTCCTTTTCTCTCATTCTCTTGCTCATCAACATCGCCATTATATATGGATACTCTGTGAAAGGTCCTCCGTTTGGCCAGTCAGTGGAGATCACGACTTTATCGCTGTCTATCAGTAATCCCAACTCCAAACCAATAGCCCACTGCAAAGCGTGGACGGGATTCTTCGGCAGGTAAACTATCGGGACTATCCCGGCTCCACCTTCAATTTCCGTATCTTTGTTGCTCCACCTCGCTCCGATTAACTTGTGAAGGGTGAACTGGAAGGGAGCATCTCCGGTCATGGCTGTAGCGTGTCCGAATATCGGCTGACCCATGTCTATCGTGATGTTGTCAGCTTTGTTGACGTACTTCGCTATCTCCTCAGCTCCGCTTGAAACATCTCTCCAGCTGCTTCCGGCATAGGCGTTGAACTGAACGTGGGTTACATGTAAAACGGGTCTATTTTCGTTTTTCATTCCAGAAACGAGTTTCATCGTCTCTATCGTCGTCTCGTAGTTGCCCGGAACTCCTAAATTGTTGCAGTGGATGTGGACGCAGTGGGGTAAGTTTAAAGCTTCGTTAGCTTTGACAACTTCAGTAATTATCTCCCTCGGAGTGACTCCGTAAATTGGAACTTCGTCATCGAGCGTTCTGACGTTGCTTCCGTACATCCACTTCTCAACTCCACCGGGGTTAACGATTTTCACGCCGTACCCCTTCGTTCTCTCGATAGCCCAAGCTATGAAAGCCTGAAGCTTTTCCTGATCTTTTTCTGAGACGAACTTGAAAACGAAGTGCCAGTTTCCGAAAACGGGTAAGGCGGCTTTATCCAAGATCGGTATGGCGTCAAGTTCTTCGTGGGTGTGGGGACTTCCGATAGGTGGTGAAGCAGCTTCAACAGCTGTTGTGTAACCCATTTTTGCGTACTCATAACCGATTCCCGGAGCTGTTAAAAGAACCCTTCCTACAACAGCCCTAAACTTACCAGCCACGTTTCTGACAACTCTCATCTCTTCAGGTCTCATTGATCTGCCGGTGTTGATCTTGCTTCCAGCTATGTGAGAATGCATTTCAACTCCGCCAGCAACGACAAGCTTGTTGGAAGCATCTATTACCTTGCACTCCTCCTTTTTTACTTCACTCTCCTCAACGATCTTCCCCTCTTTAACGAAAATATCCATTTTTTCTCCTTCGATCCCGTTTTTCGGATCGATAACAATACCGTTCTTAATCCAAAGCATGAAAATCACCCTACTTTTTTAACAACTTCCTCATACATCTTCTCCAAAATCTGAACATCGCTCCAGTATTCAGTTTCAACGAGCTTCTTGACTCTAAGCACGATTCCGTCCATTCTGTAAACGGAACCTTCGGCTTCGAGTCCAGCTATGGCTGAGGGAATTACAACGTTCGAAAGAAGAGTCGTCAAGTTCGGATGGGGGTCGATTTGAATCACGGGAATCTTTTTGAGGTGCTCTACCGCTTTCCTTGGAAAATGAGCCGCTGGATCGCTTGCTATTATTAATGCTGCATCGCAATCTCTTCTAACTAAAGCTTCCACTGCCGTGAATTCGGCTGGAGAAAATCTTGGGTAGCCTCTGCTAAAGTCTATTGCAAACTGATAGCCGACTTCCCATGCTGGGACCTCTCCAGCCCCAACAACGTTGTAGTGTCCTCTCATTGGCCAGATTACCCATCTCGTTTTTCTGTTAAGCTGCTGAACCAATTTAATAGCGTTTTCAACATTTCTATCTCTTCCCCTCGACTGAGTGACTCCCAACCCGTAAAATATGACACCATACTTCGCATTCATCATCAATTCAGCAAGTTCGTAGAGTTTTTCTACGGGCACTCCTCCAACCTCATCAGCTTCGATTTTTTCTCCTTTTACGATCGCTCTCAAAGCAGAGATGATCGCATAATCGTAACCCGGCTTTATCTGAACGAAGATATCAGCAAGTTTTGCAGTTTTCGTTTCTCTAACATCAATCACAACAACCTTCCTGTTCTTTCTATCTTTGATGAGGAGGCCCTTAGCCATAACGCTGTATCTCGTTGGATGTCTTGGATGAGCTTCAACCGGATTTGCTCCCCAGAAAATAACGACATCCGCCCTATTCTTTACCGAACCGAGAGTTCCACCGGGAACACCTTCCTCTATCAAAGCCAACGTTCCCGGAGCATGACAGACGCTCGCGCACTGATCGTAAATTCCACCAACTTTTTCGGCAATAAGAACTCCGAGTCTTATAGCTTCGTTCACGGTAGACGCCCATCCGTAAAGAAGGGGTCTTTTGGCTTCAACGAGAATCTCAGCTGCTTTTTCAATCGCCTCTTCGTAACTAACTTCTTTGCCATCAATCATCGGGGCTTTAATCCTCTCTTTTTTTGAAAACTTGGACTTCCCGAGGGCGCAAAGCTTTCTTACATCTCCATCCTCAAATACACCGTCGTCACAAACGCTTCCGCAAAAAGTACAGACAACGTTTTCCATTTACTCCACCCCTAAAATCTCTTTTATAGACTTCACATTCTCCTCAGTCCTCTCAACTACCCCTTTAACACCTTTAAAAAGGGGCATTCCCGTCCCATCCGTATCGTCGCTGGTAATTTGGTTCGCATAGGGACCTATCGGAATGAAAACCACGCCTTTCGGAACGCTTCCAACTTTTGCAAAAACGACCACTTCGCCGAACTCCGTCTTGATTTTTACCCTATCGCCTTCCTTCAAGCCGAGAGATCTGAAATCTTCCTCGTTTAACTCGCAGTAGCTTACGGCTTTGAAGTACTCCTCTGTTAACTTTTCCTCAACTGTCTTACCTTGATCAATCGTTCTGCCGGTTATAATCTCCACTTCAATGGGCATAACAGATCACCGTCTTTTAATAACTCTGTTCGGCTATATTTAACGATTACTATTTTAATCAGCTGCTATGCGATTCGAAATGTTTAAAAATAAACAAGAAACGCTTCTGCTCTACTCTTCCGATTTTAGGTACTCCAGAGCTTCCTTATGAGTGGCGTTTTCGTGGACTATCATAGCTATAGCTTTCGTCATTTTCTTTGGGTTCTCAGCTTGGAAAATGTTCCTTCCTATAGCCACCCCTCTCGCTCCAGCATCCATAGCCATCTCGACCATCCTAAGGATATCTTCGGGGGAGTCCATCTTCTCCCCTCCAGCCACAACGACTGGCACCGGACAACCTTCTGTCACTTTTTTGAAGCTTTCAACGCTCCCAGTAAAGTTTGTTTTGACTATATCCGCTCCAAGCTCAGCACCAACTCTCGCTGCCAAACTCACTGCTTTCTCATCGAACTGATTGATCCCATTCCCCCTCGGGTACATCATAGCGAGCAAGGGCATTCCCCATTCAGCACACTCTTTCGCAATTTTCCCAAGTTTTTCAAGCTGATTCGCTTCCGTTTCACTCCCAACGTTCACGTGAACACTAACAGCATCAGCTCCAAGCTTTATAGCTTCTTCTACAGTAGCCACGAGAACTTTGTTGTTCGGATCTGGAGATAGCTTCGTTGATGCGGAAAGATGGAGAATCAGTCCGATATCTTTTCCGTAGCCCCGATGACCTATCGGCACTATGCCTTTGTGAACAACGACCGCATTAGCTCCTCCTTCAGCAACCTCGTTTATCGTACTTGCAATGTCTATCAGTCCGTGAATCGGTCCCAAAGAAACACCGTGATCCATCGGAACTATTACCGTGTTTCCGTTCTCTCTATTTATCACTCTCTCGATCCTTATTCTTTTCCCTATAACGCCACTCATTCCACCACCTTGTTACTTTGTCACTAAGTCTCAAAATAGCAAAGTATATAAAAAGTTTTCGTAATGAGTGCTAAACCCGCAAACTTTACCTTTCCAAAATATTATTCAACCAATTTTGATGAAGCTGAAAGAGTTAGTGGAAGAGCTTAATCTCTTTGAGAGGGAGAGAGTTTTTATTGAAATTAAAAATTCTTGGTATAGCAACATACATCCAAACTTCTTCGACGAGGAAGATCGCTAAAAATACTGTAAAAAACGAAATCTTCCCTGCAACCAATTCGTGCTCGTAGCTCACCAGATCAACATTCCACGAGTTCTGTGGATATGCTGTCAAGAACTTCGGGCTTTTCTCTGATAAGCACATCTGATTCTATTCCCAAGCCAGTGAAGTCTTCGAGAATTACCTTAGGCT
>WAQS01000156.1 GCA_015520115.1 Ferroglobus sp. | reverse complement strand
GGATGTTGTTGAAAGGTTAACTCCCCTTATAAAAGTTGATGATGAGGCATTAATCCTTTCCAAGTCTGCACAAAATATTCAAAGAGAGAATTCCAACACTGTATGATGTTTTACAGAGCTGTAAGGACGGACAAATGCGTGGGATGCAACTTCTGCTGGAATTACGTTTGTCAATCTAAAGAATGTGTGGGCTGCAAAGCCTGCTACTTAGCATGCCCAAACGAGGCTGTGGAATTGGTAGAAGTCGAGAAGGAGGGAGAGATAAGTATAGTTGTCGACGGGGAGAAATTTTCCGTTCCAGCCGGGATAACCGTAAAGAAAGCCCTCGAAATTTTGGGGTATAAATTCGCGAAATATCCAGAAAAGAATGCGATTTTCTCTCCATGCGAAGTCGGAGGATGCTGGAGCTGTGCCGTCGAAGTTAATGGAATACTAAAGCAAAGTTGCGTAACGCCGGTGAAGGAAGGTATGGTAATAAACACAAACGTTAAAAGATTGTTGAGAGCCGTACACGGATTCAGCGGACATCCGGTTGGTGGAGTCGGCACTCCTTGGTGGATTAAGGGAAGAAGATACATTGAAGCAGCCTGTTTCGCTTGCGGATGTAATTTGCGTTGCCCTCAGTGTCAAAACTGGACAACGACTTATTGCGGGAAAGAGGAGCCTATGAGTCCAAGGGAAGCCGCCTTGAGAATGACTTCCTTGAGAAAATCGATTGGAGTGGACAGGATGGCAATTTCCGGAGGAGAGTGCACGCTGAACAGAGAGTGGCTCGTTAGCTATGTGAAGGAGCTGAAAAGACTAAATAGGGATGAGAAGGCGAGAATACACGTAGATACCAACGCAACAGTTCTCACCGAAGATTACATAGACGAGCTGGTTAATGCTGGAATGACGGATATAGGTATAGATATCAAAGCTCTGAAGCTGGAGACATTCGAAAAAATTACCGGAGTAGGAGGAGAGCTTGGAGAGAGGTATTTGAAAACGTCTTGGAGGGCTTTAAAGCGTGCTTTGAATTACGACATCTTTGTTGGAGTTGGAATTCCCTACAATCGGGAACTTATTTCTCTGGAGGAAGTTAGGAAAATAGGAGAGAAGATAGCAGAGATGAGCGACGAGGTTCAGATTTGCGCTCTCGATTACCGGGCTGAGTTTAGGAGTAGAATAAAAAGACCGAGTTTTGAGGAGATTTTTAAAGTTTGGAAGGTCCTTAAAGATGTCGGCTTGAAAAACGTTATAGCTCAAACACCAGTAGGATACATAAACCCTCACGGAGAGATACACCCCTAAGTTTTAACGGCTTTTTCAAGATCCCTTATAGTTAACTCAGGCAGCTCTTCAAAGTTTAGCAAAAAATCCCTTAAGTCCTCTGCAATGTTTGTGTAGTACTCTTTCAGCTCTCCAGAAATTATCCCAAGCTCGTAACACCTCTCAAGGGAGTCTCTGTCAATTACCTCCACCCTTTCCCCAGAAGCGACAACATCTATTTCCACATCGACATATCTAACAGCATTTCTCGAAATCTCCGGAGGGGTGTTCAGGTTTACGTAAACTCCTTTGAACTCTCCATCCCTTCCGAAATATTTGTGAAGGACGAAGGGAAGCTCAGTAGAGAATTCCATCAAATCGTAATCCCCCGGATTCTTTTCGACGTTTAACCCATCGTAAATTCCCCCACTTTTGAAAATTCTTTTTATTCTGAATAAATCTTCATCGATTTCCAAAACTTTTCCCGGAGTGAGTCTTTTTACATCTCCGCTGAGCAGAGAAATGTGCTCTATGCCTATCAACTGCTCTCTCATCAAAGATGCCACGTAGCTACTAACAGCTTTTGATATCTTTTCCCTATCTCCGATACCAAAGGAAAGAATGTGCTCAGCCAAATCAACCACTTCGCTCTCATTCATTGATTTAAAGGAATGATGACCCTCAATCGTGGGAAGAACGCTCATTCTAATGTCATCTAATTTCTTTTTAGCTTCTTTACCAAAGCAGAGAATCGAGAAG
>WAQS01000155.1 GCA_015520115.1 Ferroglobus sp. | reverse complement strand
TTACCTCATAGGCTCCGTTGTTGGACCGCATCCCTATCCAATTATGGTCAGAGACTTTCAATCCGTTATAGGGAAGGAGACCTGGGAGCAGATAATGAAGGAAGAAGGGCATCTACCCGATATGATAGTAGCATGCGTTGGAGGGGGGAGCAACGCGATAGGAATATTCCACGAGTTTTTGAACACGAAGGTCAGGCTTGTTGGAGTTGAGGCTGGGGGAAAGGGAATTGAAAGCGGAAAACATTCAGCATCTCTTTCAGCCGGCAGAAAAGGAGTTCTCCACGGGATGCTTTCCTATTTCCTCCAAAATGAGGATGGGCAAATAGCTACTACCCACAGCATCGCCGCTGGCTTGGATTACCCCGGTGTTGGTCCGGAACATGCGTGGCTTAAAGACAGTGGAAGGGTCGAATACACGACGGTTACCGATGATGAAGCTTTAAGGGCTTTTTTGGAGCTATCTAAAACCGAGGGAATTTTACCAGCTTTGGAGTCAGCTCATGCTGTGGCTTATGCTATGAAGGCTGCGAAGGAAATGAGCAGGGATGAGGTTATCGTCGTCAATCTCTCTGGAAGAGGAGATAAGGATCTTGGAATTGTTATGGGGGCTTTGAAATGATCGAAAAACCCGCTTTGATAACTTTCATAACCGCCGGAGATCCAAATTTAAAAGCGACCTTAGAATTTATGTTTGCTCTTGAAAAATACGCTGATGTGATCGAGCTTGGAATTCCTTTCAGCGATCCGATGGCTGACGGAAAAGCGATTCAAAAAGCGAACTACAGGGCTTTAAAGTCTGGGACGAAAGTTAGAGATGTTTTTGAATTGGTCAAAGAATTCAGAGAGCATTCCGAAAAGCCGGTTGTTCTGATGACCTACTATAATCCGGTTTACAGATTCGGAGTGGAAAATTTCGTTTTGAAAGCAAAAAATTCTGGGGCGGAGGGATTAATAATTGTTGACCTGCCGGTAGATGAGGCTTCTGAGTACGTTGAGATTTGCAAAAAAGTAGGGATGGGAACGATTTTCTTGGCTGCCCCAAACACAACAAACGAAAGGCTGAGGAAAATAGACAGAATGAGTACGGCTTTCGTTTACTTAATCTCCCTTTATGGCACAACCGGTTCGAGGGAGAAGTTATCGGAAAAAGCTTTCGAGTTAATTTCGAGGGCTAAAAAAATTTGTAGGAATCCCGTGGCTGTAGGCTTTGGAGTTTCCAAGCCGGAGCACGTCAGTCAGCTGATCAAAGCTGGAGCAGATGGGGTTGTTGTTGGAAGTGCGTTGGTGAACGTAATAGAGAAATTTGGAGAAAACGCCGCCGAAGAATTGGAAAAACTTGCTAAGAGTTTGAGAAGAGGTCTGGATCTTTGAACCGCAACCCTTATTAATCTTTTCTTAAGCCAATCTTTTGAGGGTCCGTGGTCTAGCGGTTATGACGTCGCCCTGACGAGGCGAAGGTCCCCGGTTCGAATCCGGGCGGACCCACTTGAAATTTTTAATTTAAAACTAAACTTTTATGGCTTTTTCCGCTCTTGAGAGGATTGTAAAGATTCCAAAAATCCTTTTTACCGAGTTTTCTTTTAAAGCAGATAATTTTTTCTTTGAGATTTGATATAAAAAATCTATTTATTCTCTGCTGTTTTTTCGCAGCGCATTTTTTGTTTCGAAGTGTAGATCTCTTTGCATTCCAACAGAAAGGACGAAGACGAAAGAGTTGATCAACCACTATAAAGGATTCAGGATTTCCCCAAGTTGCTGTGGAGTCGTTGGAAGCGTATCTTTTCAAGTTCATGATCCCTCAGGATGTAAAGTATATATCGAGGATGATTCCAGAGTTCGAGAGGCTGAACAAGGAGCTCCAACGCTACGACGTCCTCGAATACGATCACTATTCAAACGAGCTGAAAATCATCAAAGCGAGCGAAATAATCAGGAGGACGAAGCATTATGGTTAGAAAGAGAAAATACGATAAGGTAATAGAGTTCGGCAAGATTAGAATTGTTTACCACAAAGGAATTGAAGAGCACATATTAAAACATGAAAATGTAAGTCTTACCGAGGCAAAAAGAGCGTTAAAAGAGCATGATTTCATTATAGTCCATCTCACCGGTAAAGATTACGCCTTCATTGCCAAAGATCCGTTTCAGGGAAGCACATAACGATTTTTGTGGAAAAATTAGCTGGTTCGGAGTTCAGACTGAAAACGATCAGGCTTTCAAATCAGAAGGAGAAAAAGTGTATTATAAG
>WAQS01000154.1 GCA_015520115.1 Ferroglobus sp. | reverse complement strand
TTTAAAGCGTTTCCAGCGAGAACGGCATGGACACAAGCCACTTCAACGCTCTTCACCTCCAAGCTTTTCACTGCTTCGACTATAGTTCCGCCAGTTGAAACGATGTCGTCGATTATTACCACGTCTCTCCCCTCCACCTCCAAGTTTTTGGGGAAAATTTCCACCGTTTCAGCGTCAACTCTTTTTTTCTCCAAATAATCGTAGTCGCACCCAGCGTACTTTGCGGCAACCTTAACCCTTTCGAGGGAACCCTTATCTGGAGCTATCATCACAACGTCCTTATCCTTATACCTTTCTCCGATGAGAGGCATAGCATCGAGATTTTCAAGCTTTCTGAACCAGCTTTCCGCATCTTTGCTGTGGATGTTTACTGTGTATATCCTTTCGGCGTAGCTCTCAAGTATTTTCGCCACCGCTCTAATGCTGACAGCCTCTCCGTCGAGGAACTTCTTGTCCTGCCTCGCGTAACCCATGTAAGGAACGACAAGAGTTACATCTGAATTTTCGAGAGCGTCGAGAATGAGAATTAAATACACGAGATCGTCGTTGGAATTTATGCTTTGAACGACGACGCACTCATTAGGAACTTCTTTAACTCTAACGTAAAGCTCTCCGTCTGGAAAGCGTCTGTATTCTACTTCTATTAACCTTCCACCAGTTTTCTCAGCTATTCTTGAAGAAAGGATCGGAGATGCGTTTCCCGGAATGATGTTCATGGGATTAAATATTTCAAGGAGATTTAATAGTTTACTTTATTCCGATTGATTTTTATAATCACCTTCTCCTCAAACTCTCGATGAAGGTGGCTGTCGGCGGAACTTTCGAGCCGCTGCACGAGGGTCACAAGAAGCTTCTTGATGTGGCTGTGAAGCTTGGAGGAGAGGAAATGACCATAGGAATTACCAGCGACGAGATGGCGAGGCAGAGAATAAGGAGCGTCCTCCCTTTCGAGATTAGAGCTGAGAACGTGAGACAGTACATAAAAAGGAAATACGGATTCGAACCGATGATAGTCAAGATCACCAACCCCTACGGAAAAACCCTTGAGGTCGACTTCGAGTACTTGGTGGTTAGTCCCGAAACTTACGAAATGGCTAAAAAAATTAATGAAAAGAGAAGAGAGCTTGGAAAAAAGGAGATAAAAATCGTCAAGGTTGATTTCGTTCTCGCAGAAGATGGAAAACCAATTTCGGCTACGAGAATAAAGAGAGGAGAGATAGACAGGTACGGTAGACTCATATAGTTAAAGAAAACGTTAAAATCCTATTTCTCGAAGACAGATTTATGCTATCTGAAACTTTAGCGTTAATTTTGACCTTCCTTCTTAACATTCCCTTCGGTTACTGGAGAGCTGGAACGAGGAGGATGTCTAAAGAGTGGTTTTTAGCTGTACACGCTCCAGTTCCTTTCGTAGCAACGTTGAGATTCCTCAGCTCTTCTTCACCCTATCACGTTCCTATTTTCGTTTTCGCTTACTTTTCCGGGCAGCTTGTTGGGAGTAAGGTTAGGGAATCTTTTTCGAAGAGAATAGAGGTGTCCAAGTGTTTTGTGGCAGATTTAGGAAAATTCATAAACTACTTGAAAGCGTTCCACAAGTAATCGATGTCCTTTCTGCTAACACCCCTCAAAAGCCAGAGAACGAGGAAATATACTGCAGCTCCTACAAAAATCATTAAAATTCCTTCTGGAATCGTTTTCGGTTTGATGTTCAGAATCACCCCAAGCATGACGAGGCTTGAGATTACCGGTTTGATTAAGTCCCAAGCGTCGAAAAACACGTTGAAGATCCTTTTAGAGAGTAAAGCAAGAGCGATCCAATTTAAAGCGTTGGAGGCAACAGTGGCTAACGCGGCTCCAGAAATGCCGAAAATCGGAATGAGTAGGTAGTTGAGCAGAACGTTCATAACCATCGCTAAGGAGAGAACGTAGACAGGGTATTCTGGCATACCTTTGGCGTTGAAGATGTTTCCCCAAAAGCCGAGGGCTGCTCTCAAAATTAACAGCGAGAGAATCCACAAAGCCGTTACGGCTGGTAAGTACTCGGCGCCGAAGGCAACTCTTATCACTGGCTTCGCTATTGCCGGCAAACCGAAAGCTATTGGCACCGCGATCATCGAGCTGTACCTAAAAGCTCTTTTGAAAGCTGTTCTCAAGTCCTCTCCTTCGAGAGCTACGAAAACGGGAAACATGACTGCTGGCACAGAAAGAATTCCGGAGATTGCCGAAACAACTAAAAGGGCAATTCTGTAGTACCCCACGTACTCGACCGGCATGAAGATTCCAATCATAACCGAATCCACGTAAGCGAAAATCGTCCAAGTGATAGAGCCGATTGTAAGATAACTCGTAAATTTGAGAACTCCTCTCTTCTCTATTTTCTTCTCTTTTCCAAACAAAATTCTTCCGTACTTTTTAACCAGAAGGGATAGTAGCGTTACCGTCGCCGTTATGCTCGCTACAACGTATCCAAGTATTGCTCCAATCACAGAAAGCCCGAGGGTGACGAGAGAGATTACAGCTATCACTCGGGAAAATTCGTACGAGACAGCTCTTACGAAATTTGCTTTAAAATCGTTGAAGGCATTAAAAACGCTCGTTAAATATCCGCTGAGGGGTAGAAACAATAGTAGGATGGAAGCGAATTTTAGGGGTAGAGAAAGAGCCCCTTCATGGAAAACATTCTGAGAGAGGAAATCGGAGAGGAGAAAGAGAAGCAACGACGAAAAAATAGAAAGAGTGATTTTGATCTTCGTCAAAAATTTGAAGTAGCCTCTGAGCTCCTCGTAATCACCTTTCGAAAAGGCGCGAGCGCAGAACCTCACCGTAGTTGCGTTTATTCCCAAGTCCGTGAAAACCATGAGGAGAAAAGCTACCGAAATCGTTAAAGAATAAACTCCAAACAGCTCTTTTTGTAACGTTCTTGCGAGGTAAACTGAAATTAGCAATCCCGCTGCGTTTGAGACAATTATCGAGGAGCTGTTGTAAAGAACGTTTCTCGCAACCCTTTTGGCGAGCACGACAAAAGAAGTCCCGCTACCGATATAAAAGTTAGTGTTTTCGGAGCAAAATCGACAAAGATATATTGATCGCTTAAAGATGTCTACTATGAACCCGAAGGAGCTGCAGGAAGCTCTTGAAAGATTTTTGAGGATAGACAGCTTTCCTCTTGGATTTAAATTTATAAAAAGCGAAGACGAATTGCCGGAGAAGTATAGAAGAGCTGACAACCTCACGATTTGTCAAGCGTACAATTTAGCAAGGAGATACGGCTGGACTGTGTTTTTCGACAAAAACACTACTTGTCCGATAGGCTTGGTGGGATACGGATTTACAAAACCCGACGAGCTGTACGAATCTGGCGAACTCGCTTACGATGCCGGATACGCGATAAGCAAAGAGGTGGGAAAGAAGTTTGAGGAAGCCGTTGTGAAGCTTGAAGAGAAGTATCTCGGCTGTCTCGTAGCACCGCTGAACAGAATGAAAGAAGTGGATTTCGTCGTCGTATATGGCAATGCTGCTCAAATCCTCAGACTCGTGCACGCAACTCTGTACGATGTTGGAGGGGCTTTTGAAACGAGAATTCTCGGCAGGGGAGCTTGTACGGAGTTCCTCGAAGCGTACGTATACAGGAAACCGAGGCTCGTAATCCCCTGCTACGGAGACAGACTGTTCGGTTTAACTCAGGACAGCGAAATTGCCTTTTCCTTCCCCTTCGAGATGGGGGAGAAGATAGCCAAAAATCTGGAAGAGACGCATAGGAGGGGGATAAGGTATCCAATACCCACCACCGCCTTAAGGCTCAGAATGATTCTTCCCGAAAGTTATGAAAAATCGGCAGAAAATATGAAGAAGTGACTACTCAATCATTTTTATAAAATACTCGTGAATTCTCGTGTCTTCTGTTAGTTCTGGATGGAAAGCCAGTCCAAGAACGTTTTTTTGTTGCACGGCCACAATTTTATCCTCAAATTTTGCGAGAACGTCTACATTCTCTCCAACTTCTTCGACGATGGGGGCTCTAATAAAGACTGCTTTATACTTTCCGATGCCTTTAAAGTCTATCTCCGCTTCAAAGCTCTCTCTTTGCCTTCCAAAAGCGTTTCTTTTAACTTTAACGTCCAAAATTCCGAGAAGCTTCGTCCTCGTTTTCTCAACTTGCTCGTCTCCCCTCTTAGCCAGTATTATCAACCCGGCGCATGTTCCCATTATGGGTTTCCCCTCTTCGTGAAGGGAAAGGATCTCCTCCGCTATCCCATCTCTCCAAATTAACCTGCTTATCGTCGTGCTCTCTCCACCGGGAATAACCACCGCATTACTCTTCTCTACGACCCCTTTTCTCCTTGTAGCAACGACTTCTCCGTCTATTTTTAAGTTCTTGAGAGCTTTTTTCAAAGCAAGTACGTGCTCTTCAACATCTCCCTGAACGCCAACTACTGCAATCCTCATACTCCCCTTTCCTGCATCTGAACTTCGAGCTGAGAAACGTCGAGTCCCTTCATAGGCTCGCCCAAGTTCTTGCTGACCTCTGCAACGACTTCCGGCTCGTCGTAGTGTTGGACTGCCTCGACTATAGCCCTTGCATACGCCTCTGGATTTGACGACTTGAAAATTCCCGAACCAACGAAGACACCATCTGCACCAAGCTGCATCATGAATGCGGCATCTGCTGGAGTGGCGATTCCTCCGGCTGCGAAGTTTACCACCGGCAGCCTTTTCAGACCCTTAACTTCTTTCAAAACCTCGTAAATTCCTTCGACTATCTCTTCGAAAGTGTATTCCTCATAAACCGGCTCGTTTCTCGTGCACACTTCTGGAAGTTTCATTTCCTCGCAAACGGTGTTAGTGAGTCTTAAGTATGCTCTTGCGTAGTTTTCAGCCAGGACTCTTAACTCCTCCTCATCCATTTTCGAAACGAGCTGAATTGAGTAGTTCATTATTCTCATATGCTTTACCGCCTCGACGACGTTGCCAGTTCCAGCTTCTCCTTTAGTTCTTATCATTGCTGCTCCTTCCCAGATTCTTCTAACTGCCTCTCCTAAACTTCTTGCTCCGCAAACGAACGGGACGGTAAATTTCCTTTTGTCTATGTGGAAGAAAACATCAGCGGGAGTTAAAACTTCGCTTTCGTCTATCATGTCCACTCCTATCGCCTCCAAAGCCCTTGCCTCAGCGTAGTGACCTATCCTAACCTTAGCCATTACAGGAATCGTTACTGCATCCATTATCTCCTCGATTATTTTCGGGTCAGCCATTCTTGCAACTCCACCGCTCGCCCTTATATCGGCGGGAACTTTATGGAGAGCCATTACTGCAACGGCTCCAGCATCTTCGGCTATTGCAGCTTGTTCCGGAGTTGTAACGTCCATTATCACTCCGCCCTTCTGCATTTTCGCAAATCCTCTTTTTACGAGCTCCGTTCCGAATCTGAGCTTTTCAATATCCATAAGCTTCACCTCACCAAACCAGATTGAAACTGTTATTTTTACCTTTCGTGGATAAACCTTTTGGTGGAGTCCTCTCGAAATCGGGCTACTTCGAAAATCTCCTCACAAATTTTCGAAAAGTCCCAAAAAGTAAAGCTTAACTACTAAGCACGAGAAAAGTCTATATGAAGATCGGTTTCGTTGGAGCTGGAAGAGTCGGTTCTACTGCCGCTTTTACCTGCATACTTTACATGGACGTTGACGAGGTGGCTTTGGTTGACATAGCAGAAGATCTTGCTGTTGGAGAGGCGATGGACTTAAGTCATGCGGCTGCTGCCGTAGACAAGTATCCAAAGGTCGTGGGAGGTAGCGATTATTCCCTGCTTAAAGGCAGCGATGTTATAGTCGTCTCGGCTGGAATGGCAAGAAAACCGGGAATGAGTAGGCTCGATTTGGCAACGAAGAATGCGGGAATAATTAAAGACATAGCTAAAAAAATAGTCGAGTCGAGTCCGGAGAGTAAGATAATCGTCGTCACGAATCCCATGGATCTGATGACGTACATAATGTGGAAGGAAACGGGAAAGCCAAGAAACGAGGTTTTTGGAATGGGAAACATGCTTGACTCGGCAAGACTAAAAGAGAGACTTCACTCTTTTGGGGCGAGAAACATCAGAAAGGCTTGGATAATTGGAGAGCACGGGGACAGCATGTTCATACCGTGGAGCTTAGCGGATTTTGACGGAGAAGTTCCAAGGGAGAAGGTCCTTGAGGAGGTAAGATTCGTGGCAGCCGAGGTAATAAAGAGGAAAGGAGCAACAGTTTACGGGCCAGCAGTGTCGATCTACAGGATGGTTAATGCTGTCGTCAACGACACGAAGGAGGAAATTCCTACAAGCGTAGTCCTTCAAGGAGAGTACGGAATTTCCGATGTGGCTGTTGGAGTTCCGGCAATACTCGGAAGGAACGGAATTGAGAAGATAGTAGAGTACGAACTGACCGAAGAAGAACTCGAATCTTTGAAAAATTCAGCGAACATCTTGAAGGAAAGGCTGAAAGAGCTTGGATACTGATTTCCCTCAATTTTTAATTTTCGCTATTTTAAAAACAGACTTTTGTTTTGCTTGAAGTAGGTGAAGGAAAAACTATTTCATTCTCTCCTTAGTAACGAAAAATCTCCGCCAACTTTACCACTCCTGAAACCAACTTACTCCCATGGCAAAAATCACACTCGAACAGCTTGCGAAAGACCTTGAACAGCTCAAGAGAAGGGTGGAATACCTCGAATCCCAGCTTCTCACGAAGCAGGACATAATCGAAATCGAAGAGTTTCTCAGAAAAAAAGATAGAGGAGAGCTCGAACTGCTTTCTTTTGAGGAAGCTCTGAAGGAGCTTGGGA
>WAQS01000153.1 GCA_015520115.1 Ferroglobus sp. | reverse complement strand
GTTACTGGACCATTTGCCGCTTCGACGATTATTCTTGCTTTGACATCCCTAACGTTGTCCTTCGTTATAACGTTCTCGATGGCTGCCGGAATTAAAATGTCTACATCCAAGCTCAAAAGCTCCTCGTTTGTTATGTTTTCCGCGAAATTCAGAACGCTTCCAGATCTTTTTTTATGTTCGAAAAGAGCTTCGATATCCAAACCTTCCCAGTTTAGAGCTCCTCCTTTTGAGTCGCTCACAGCCACAATTTTCGCTCCCATCTCCGAAAGAGTTTTGGCAGCATAGTATCCCACGTTCCCAAAACCTTGAATTGCGACGGTCAGGTTTTTTAGTTCTTCTCCAAGAAGCTTGGCAACTTCCCTCGTTATTATCGCCACCCCTCTTCCGGTGGCTGATTTCCTTCCGAGGGATCCGCCCAATTCGACCGGCTTACCAGTTACAATGCCGGGGACAGCGTACCCCCTATAAACGCTGTATGTATCCATGATCCAAGCCATCACCCTCTCGTCGGTGTATAAATCCGGAGCTGGAATATCCCGTTCGGGACCTATTATCGGGAGTATCGCTGCGGTGTACCTTCTCGTTAACCTCTCCAGTTCGCTTTCGCTCAGCTTTTTTGGATCGACTCTTACTCCTCCCTTTCCCCCGCCGAAAGGTATGTTCACCACAGCGCATTTCCAAGTCATCCACATAGCCAAAGCAACGACTTCGTCTCTATTCACGTTCGGATGATACCTTATCCCTCCCTTGTACGGCCCCCTAATTCCGCAGTGCTGTGCTCTATAGCCGGTGAATACTTCAATTCTTCCGTCATCCATTTTTACCGGGATTTTTACTTCTATTACCCTATCGGGAACTTTCAGGTACTCTACAATGTCTTCTCTTAAATTTATCATCTCTGCCGCTCTCTCAAGCTGAATACAAGCCATTTCGTAGGGATTCATTCCTCCACCTCCAGAAATCCGTACTCCTTCCCAATTTCCAACCAAGCCCAAGCCCAGATGACGCATTCAAAAGCTCTAATTAAATCGTTCTTTCTCAAAAAATATTCGGAGTCGGATATGTACGCTCTGATGTTTCTCTCAAAATTCTCAAATCCGTTTTTAGCTTTGAACTTCTTCCTCTTTATCCTCTCCAGCCACTTGATCGTTTCTTCCTTAAGCTCCCTTTCCACCAACCTTTATCACCTTCAGCTTCAACCCCTCCCTCCCAACAACCTCCACTTCATCTCCCACTTCAAGCTTTTCGTCGCAAACTACTTCCCAAATTTCCCCTCTGATTTTGGCAAAAGTCTTATTATTCACGCTTATAACCTCCCCTCTTTTCCCGATTATCGCCTCTCCACCAACTTTTCTTCTTTCTTTTCTCAGCTGGGAAATTTTCACTATTGCGAAGGTCATTATTAAAGCAGTTCCTATCGCAACCCCGAACACGAAGTTTCTTGCTTCGCTGTAGAACTTTTCTGGAAGCATCGGTTCGTTTATCAGCATGAGCATTCCGAGAACGAAGCAGAAAATTGATGCTGCAGCAAGAAATCCGTAAGTTGGAGTCATAAGTTCAGCTATCAGGAAAATTATGGCTAAGAGAATGAGCAAAGCGCCAAGGTAATTAATCTGCATTACCCCAAGCCCGGCTAAGGCGAGGATTAGGAAAATAGCACCAAGAGTTTCCGGGATGTATCCGGGGGAAGTTAATCCGAAAATGAGGAGGTAAATTCCGAGGATTAGGAGTATCGAAGCTATTTCCGGGCTTGTGAGAAATTCGTAAATTGCCCCTCTCAAATCGTTTTTAACGTAGATAATCTCTGGTTTCTCTAAATTTAGTCTAACTTTTTTGCCGTTTACATTAACTTCCCATCCGTTTATCTTTTCAAAAAGCTCCTCCTTCGAGTTAGCGATGACGTCAATAACATTGTACTTCAAAGCTTCTTTCGCAGACAAACTGTAGGCTTCCGTTACGAATTTTTCGATTGCCGTTACATTTCTGCCCCTCTTCTCTGCTATGCTTTTCACGTAACTTGCCAAGTATTTTACAGCCTTTTCCTCGACTTTTGTTCCTTCAACTCCAACGGCTATTGGCGTTGCAGCTCCTACGGAAGTCCCTTCGCTCATCGCAGCTACGTGTCCGGCTATGAGTATAATCGAACCGGCTGAGGCTGAAAAAGCCCCGGGAGGGTAAACGTAGGTTATTACGGGAATTCTGCTGGACAAGATCATCGAAACTATTTTTTCGGTCGACTTAACCAATCCCCCCGGCGTGTCGAGGGTTATTAGAATAGCTTCAGCGTTTTCTTCTTCAGCTATCTTAAACGCCCTCTCAAGCTTTATTACGGTTCCTTCGTTAATAGCCCCTTCTATATTCACCTCCACTACCTTCGAAGCTTCCGCTTTTGCAATTAAAAGGAGGAGCAATAGCGGGAGGAATATTCTCATCAAAAAATTCTGGCATTTTTAGCGTTAAAAATGTGTCGAATCGTTTTCTTTAAAAATCAAAACGTATCAGTTTTCTTTGGTGGAAAGTGTAGAGATTTTACTGGGAGATCCGAGAAAGTCTATTCCAAAGCTCTCGTTTCCGATAATAATAAGTAACCTCGCCTTTACTCTTTACAACTTCGCCGATGGAATCTGGGTCGCCGGGTTGGGTGCCGATGCTCTTTCGGCTATCGGTATTTTCTTTCCGATTTTCATGATCTTTCTCGCCTTGTCCTTCGGACTGAGCATAGGACTGTCTTCAGCTATTTCGAGGGGAATAGGTGGGGGGAAGGATGTTAACAATATCGCAAATCACGGGGTGATTATTGGTTTAATAATTTCCCTCTTTCTTCTCACAACCCACTTCAAGCTTGGGGAGATTCTAAGTTTGGTTGGTGCGAAGGGAGCTGTTTTAACTCTTGCTTCAAGTTATGGGGGCATCCTCGTTCTCGCATCTCCCGTACTCGTTTTCAATAGTGTTTTTGTGGGAATTTTAAACGGAGAGGGAAACACGAAAATGACAATGTACGCCAACGTGGTTGGAAGCGTGATAAATATAATTCTGGACCCGATATTCATTTACCTCCTCGGTTTTGGCATTTCTGGAGCTGCTCTTGCAAGTGCTGTCTCGATGCTTATTTCCTTGCTAATTTTAATCTACGTGTTTTCAACAAAAAGAAGCTTTGTTAGGATTGTCCTATCAAAGATCAGATTCGACTTTCGGGTTATTTTTGACATTCTCAGAGTTGGAATCCCCTCTTCATTTTCCATGCTGACGATGTCAATCTCAATGGCTATTCTGAACTCTCTGATAGTTAAAACGGACATTTACGGAGTTGCTGTATTTACTTCAGCTTGGAGGGTTCTAAGTTTCGGCTTCATACCTCTTTTCGGAATAGCTGCAGCGACGACAGCCGTTACCGGAGCTGCTTACGGAGGAAAGAACGTTGAAAAATTAAAGTCCGCTTTGCTGTACGCCGTAAGACTGGCTTTCGTTGTGGAGCTTTGTATAGCCGTTGTTATGATACTTCTTTCCGGAAAAATAGCTCTCCTCTTCACGTATTCCGAAAAAAGTGAGATAATTTACGAAGAGCTTGTCGAAACTCTCAGAGTTATGCCCGCATTCTTACCCTTTGCCGCCTTTGGCTTCGTCAGCAACTCGACTTTTCAGGGAATGGGAAAAGGAGAGAGGGCGTTTGTGATAACTTTTTTGAGAACCGTCGTACTGCAACTTGGCTTAGCGTTTTTATTTGCCTTCGTTTTGGGTTTTGGCTTTTTTGGAATTGTTGTCGGAGTGACTTTCGGTAACATTCTTGCATCTCTCGTTGCTTTTCTCTGGGTTATCCTCACCGTCAGGTCGTTAGCTTATTCGAAGTCTTAAAATTTTGTTCTGGAGAATAAACTTCATGGAAGTGGAAGTTGTTAAGGAGATCGAAATGGGTAAATTGAAAGTGAAGCTGGCTGGGGGAGATATAACGAAGTATCCAGCTGAAGCCATCGTGAATGCTGCAAATAAATACTTAGAGCATGGTGGGGGAGTTGCGTACGCAATAGCTAAAGCATGCGCCGGAAATGCAGCCGAATACACGAGAATAAGCAAAGAAGCGATGAAGGAGCAGATAGGAAGAGACTACATCGAACATGGGGAGGTTGTAGTTACTCCTGCCATGAAGCTTGAGGAGAGGGGAATAAAGTACGTGATACACACCGTCGGTCCGATATGCAGGGGAGATTGGAATGAGGGTTTGAAGGAAAAGCTGTACAAAGCTTTCAAGGCACCCCTTGAAAAAGCTGAGGAGATGATGCTTAGAAGCGTAGCCTTTCCAGCGGTTAGCGCTGGAATTTACGGATGCCCCCTTGAGGAAGTCGTGAAGACTTTTCTTGATGCTGTGAAGGATTTCTCAAAAGAAGCAAAGAGCGTCGAAGAGGTCACTCTTGTCATCTACGGAAAAGAAGATCTCGAAGTGGCTCTGAAAGTCTTTGAATAAATACCTCTACGTTGTGAACGAACCCAAATTCTCTTTTTTATCTGTTACGGTGCTGAAGGAGAAGTCGCTTTCGATCCTCTTTCCATCTGAGAAAATTATTTCTCTTTTCCCGTATAAAATTGGGGATTGATTTACGTTGTTCCAACTGTGGTTTTATCCTCTGAAGCATTTTCGGCTTGCGTTCAACCTGAATTTTGCTCTGAAGAATAATTTATGGCTTCAAGCCCGTCGATCCTGCTGAAGTGCTCGTCTCTCGTAACGAGTTTTAGGTTATGCTCGATTGCAATTGCCGCAATAAGAACATCGATTAAATTGATTTCCATGCCTTTTTTCCTTAAGCTGTCCTCGATTTCCACGGCTATTTGTGCCGACTTAAAAGAAAATGGAAGAATTTCGAGGTTTTCAAGCATTTCAACGGCTACTTTAAATTCTTCCTCTTTTCCCACGAGTTTTGGGCCTCTCAGCAGTTCCCAGGCGGAGATCGACGTGGTGTATAGCTTTGAATCTCGAATCTTTATGTAGACATCAATCGCATCTTTCTTACCTTTTAGCAGATCAATGAGAAACGTCGTTTCGAGACAGAACATGCCGACCGAACTCCTTTCTGCTTTCGAGTATAATCTTCTCAATTTCGTCTCCGGAATCCTTCCATTTGCCGGCAAATTCGAGCAGATCTTTCTTCTTCTCAGTAAGTCTGATTATAACATCGCTGAAGCTCTCACCCTTTCTTTTTTCCCTTTTCAGCCTCTCATAAGCTTCAAGAGTTATTGTTATTGTTTTGGTTGGCATTATGTGTATGTTTACGTTTACGTTTATAATTATTTCTCTTGTTTAGCCCTAAAATTAGCGACAACTAATCTGATCAGCTATCCTTTCGATCATCTTTTCATCGAGAAGTTTACTTCAACTCTCCCCGTTTAGCAACTTTTGCAATCAAACTTGCGAAAACAGCCGCTCCGAATCCGTTGTCAATGTTCACGACTGCCAAACCGGAAGAACATGAGGAGAGCATGGAAAATAATGCTGTAAATCCTTTCAAACTCGTTCCGTAACCGATTGATGTTGGGACGCCTATAACCGGCACGTCAACCAAACCAGCAACAACTGAAGGCAAAGCGCCCTCCATTCCGGCTACGACTATTATCGCCACGACTTTCTCATCTATACACTTCTTTAAAGGTTCTAAAAGCCTGTGAATTCCGGCAACACCCACGTCGTAAAATTTTAGCGGTTCAATTCCAAGAAAAATCAGAGTTTCGCAAGCCTCTTCTGCTACAGCTATGTCCGACGTCCCAGCTGAGAGGACGGCGACCTTCGCAAAGGGTTGGGGAAGTTCTCCCACAATTACCGTTCTTGCCTTCTCGTTTACCCTCGAATTCTTGAATCTCTTCTTCAGCTCCTCAAGATGCTCTTTTTTAACCCTCGTAACGAGAACTCTTCTTTTCTCCTTAACGTATGCTTCAATTATTTTTACAAGTTCCTCTAAGCTTTTCCCCTCTCCGAAAACGGCTTCTGGTTTTCCTGCTCTTTCTTCTCTGAAAATGTCTAATTTTGCAAAATCCTCAACTTCTTTAATTAAATTTTTGAAAAAATCGTCTTTAAGCTTCATACTTTCTCTTCACTTCCTCGTGGTACTCCTGTAAGGACTTTATGCTTAACTCAGCCTTTTTTACTGCCTCTATTCCCTTTACAGCGGCTAAAGCTCCGCTGTAGGTTGTTATGTAGGGAATGTTGTAATCCACCGCCGCTCTTCTAATCATATATCCTTCGGTTTTTCCTCTCCTGCCTGAAGGGGTGTTTATTATCAAGTCGATTTTTCCGTTTATTATGAGATCAATGACGTTTGGTCTTCCCTGACTTATTTTGGGGACTATTTCAGCATCGATTCCGTGCTCTTTCAGGAACTGGGCAGTCCCGTCGGTTGCGAGTATCCTGAACCCCATTTCCTTGAGTTTCTTGGCTACCGGCAAAATCTTTTCTCGATCGTGCTTTCTCAAACTTATGAAGACAGTCCCCTCGGTCGGTAGTTTCATTCCGGCTGCGAGCTGGGCTTTGTAATACGCCAGTCCGAAATCGTAATCGATTCCCATAACCTCGCCGGTGGATTTCATTTCTGGTCCTAACACCGGATCAACTCCGGGAAGTTTCAGGAAGGGGAAAACGGCTTCTTTCACAGAAACGTGATCGGGGAACAGTCTCTCCTTGACTCCAAGCTCTTTCAGCTTTTTCCCCATCATCACTTTGGCAGCAATTTTTGCGAGAGGAATTCCTGTAGCTTTGCTCACGAAAGGAACAGTTCTGCTCGCTCTTGGATTCGCTTCCAAGATGTAAACTTCGTTGTCTTTAACAGCGTATTGAACGTTTATCAGTCCGACAACCTTGAGTTCGAGGGCTAATTTTCTTGTGTAGTCGATTATCTTATCTACGACTTCTTTCGGTAGAGATTGCGGAGGAAGAACGCAGGCAGAATCTCCGCTGTGAACTCCTGCCTCTTCTATGTGCTCCATGATTCCTCCTATCAGAACGTCTTCTCCATCGCAGATAGCGTCTACTTCTACTTCTATCGCATCTTCAAGGAACTTGTCGATGAGAATCGGCTTCTCTGGGGAGACTTCCAGAGCCTCTCTTATGTACCTCTCAAGCGTTTCCTCGTCGTAAACGATCTCCATCGCTCTTCCTCCGAGGACGTAGCTCGGTCTTACCAAAACTGGATAGCCTATCTTCTTTGCCACTTCTTTAGCCTCTTCAACGCTGAACGCTATTCCGTTTTCTGGCTGGGGAATTCCGAGCTTTTTACATATCTCCGAGAACCTCTTTCTGTCCTCTGCTATGTCTATCGAATCAACGCTCGTTCCAAGAATTTTTGCGCCGCTCTCCTCAAGTTGCTTAGCTATGTTTAAAGGAGTTTGACCACCAAACTGAACGAAAACTCCTTCGGGCTTTTCGTTCTCGTATATGTTCATGACATCCTCATGGGTTATCGGCTCGAAGTACAGTCTGTCTGAGGTGTCGTAATCTGTTGAAACTGTTTCGGGATTGCAGTTGACCATTATCGTCTCGTATCCCTCTTCTTTCAGGCTGTAAACGGCGTGAACGCAACAGTAGTCGAACTCGATTCCCTGCCCGATCCTATTCGGTCCACTTCCGAGAATCATGACCTTCTTTCTTCCACTCGGAATAGCGTCGTTTTCCTCCTCGTAGGTGGAGTAGTAATAGGGAGTTTTGGCTTCGAATTCGGCAGCGCATGTATCGACCATTTTGAAAGTCGCTACAACTCCTTTTCTTTTTCTTGCTTTTCTAACTTCTCTCTCTTCCACTCCAAAAATCTTTGCGATTTGGTAGTCGCTGAAACCGAATCTCTTGGCTTTTTTCAGCAACTCCTTTGGAACTTCCTCTATCGAGTACTTCTTCGCCGCTTCCCTAAGCTCCTCCTCAACGTCAAGAATGTTCTTGATCTTGCTGATGAACCACTTGTCAATTTTTGTAAGCTCCGCCACCTCATCAACGCTGAAACCGTTGAGAAGAGCGTACCTTATGTAAAATACCCTGTCCGGATTTGGAGTTATGAGCTTTTTCACTATCTCGTCTCTACTCGGCTGCTTGTCTTTTCCGTCAGCTCCAAGTCCGTACCTTCCTATTTCCAGACTTCTCAAAGCTTTTTGTAGCGCCTCTTCGAAAGTCCTTCCGATTGCCATAACCTCTCCGACACTCTTCATCTGCGTACCCAATGTTGAATCGGCTGTCGGGAACTTATCGAAGGCGAAACGCGGGATTTTTACGACCACGTAATCTATCGTCGGCTCGAAGCTTGCCGGAGTTTCCTTCGTTATATCGTTTGGAATTTCATCAAGCGTGTAGCCTATGGCAAGCTTCGCAGCTATCTTCGCTATCGGATACCCGGTGGCTTTAGAAGCTAAAGCTGAGCTTCTGCTAACTCTCGGGTTCATCTCTATAGCCAAAAATCTGTCTGAATGTGGATGAACGGCAAATTGAATATTACTCCCTCCAGTCTCGACGCCTATCTCCCTTATTATCGCAATAGCAGCATCTCTCAACCTCTGATATTCGTAATCTGTAAGCGTTTGTGCTGGAGCGACGGTAATACTGTCGCCGGTGTGTATTCCCATAGGATCGAAGTTCTCTATGGAGCATATTATCACGACGTTATCGGCTTTATCTCGCATTACCTCAAGTTCGAACTCCTTCCAGCCTATGACGCTCTCCTCGATGAGAACTTGGTGAATCATCGAGAGCTCAAGACCTTTTCTCACTATCTCCTTCAACTCTTCCTTGTTGTACGCAATTCCTCCTCCAGTTCCTCCGAGGGTGAAAGCGGGTCTTACTATAACGGGGTAGCCGAGTTCTTCAGCTATAGTTAAAGCGTCGCTCACGCTTTCGGCTATTTCGCTCCTTGGTACCTCGAGTCCTATGTTCTCCATGGCTTTCCTGAAGAGGTCTCTATCTTCTGCTTTCCTTATCGCATCGACGTTAGCGCCGATCAGCTCCACTCCGTACTTGTCGAGAACGCCCATCTCGTAGAGCTGCACCGCTATATTTAAAGCCGTCTGTCCGCCAAGAGTTGGTAGCAGAGCATCTGGCGTTTCTCGCTCTATGATTTTAGCAACGACCTCAGCCGTAAGCGGCTCGATATAAGTTTTGTCAGCCATTTCTGGATCGGTCATTATTGTAGCCGGATTGGAATTCACGAGAACGACCTCGTAGCCTTCCTCTCTCAGAGCCTTGCAAGCCTGACTACCGGAGTAGTCGAACTCCGCCGCTTGCCCTATTACAATCGGACCTGAGCCTATTACCATGATCTTTTTTATGTCCTCTCTCTTCGGCATTACACCACCTCAGTATTCCGCGAGCATATCCACGAAGAGATCGAAGAAGAAGTAAGTGTCGTGCGGTCCTGGGCCGGCTTCTGGGTGATACTGAACGCTTATAAGCGGAATTTCCTCGTGAATAATTCCTTCAACTGTGTGATCGTTCAGATTTATTTGGGTGACTTTCAAACCTTTTGGCAAAGTTTTTTCGTCCACCGCAAAATTGTGATTTTGACTTGAGATGAAAACTCTTCCAGTTTCAAAATCTTTAACCGGATGGTTACTTCCGTGGTGTCCGAATTTGAGCTTGAACGTTTTTGCTTTAAAAGCTAAGGCTATTAGCTGATGTCCCAAACAGATTCCAGCCATCGGCATTTTACCAACGAGTTTTCTTATCGTCTCGATAGTCGGCTTTACTCTCTCTGGATCTCCCGGACCGTTAGATATGAAAACTCCGTCAAAATCTTCTTCGAGGATTTTCTCAGCTGGGTAATCGTAGGGGAAGATTGTGACTTCAATACCCCTTTTGACAAGCTGTCTGACTATGCTCCTCTTAACTCCGCAGTCTATTAACGCCACTCTGTATTTTCCTCCTTCTCCAACGATTTTTGGCTCTTTAACGCATACTTTGTCAACCAAATCAAGCTCGCTTATTGATGGCTGAGCTTTCGCTCTCTCAATTGCCTCTTCCCTCGTTACATCTCCAACACCGATGTACGCTTTCATCGATCCGTAAATTCTGAGTTTTTTTGTAAGCATTCTCGTATCCACTCCTTCTATCCCGGGAATTCCGTATTCTTTGAGGAGTTCATCCACGGTTAGCTCGCTTCTCCAGTTATTCGGCTCCTTGCAAAGTTCTCTGACAACGAAACCTTCTACTTTAACCCCATCGCTCTCGAAGTCTTCTCTGCAGACTCCGTAGTTTCCTATCAGCGGGTACGTCATCATCAAAATCTGACCTTTGTAGCTCGGATCGGTTAAAGCTTCAACGTATCCCGTCATGCTCGTGTTAAAAACGAGTTCCCCTTCAGCGTCCCTCAACTCTCCGAAGGCTTTTCCTTCAACAAACGTTCCGTCCTCCAAAGCTAAAACAGCCCTAACCATAGTTTACCTCCACGTACTCCTTAGCTCTTCTCACAACTTCCTTCAAATGCGGTACGTCAAAAATCCTCTTCCTCAAAACTTCATTGCATGTGGATTTGTAGAGCTCCGAAACTATCTCTTTTAACTCTTCTGGCAATCTTGGAGGAGTTCCTACGAGCTTTCTCCAGTTTTCCTTTCCTTTCACCGCTTGCAGCTTCTTGTACCACTCTGTGTTTCGGTAGTATATTCTCAAAAGCTCTTTACTGATTTCGAGCCCTTCGAATCTCAACCTACATTCATCTGGAGTTCCTAAAGCGTCAACAAGCCTTAAATTTCGTTCACCATCCAAAGCGAATTCGAGCTTTCCGTCTTCGTGAATTATTCCCCTATCGTAGAACTCTTTGGTTAGCAGGTTGTTTATTTTCAAAGTTGTTTCGATCAAGTTTGTCATCTCTTCCTCGCTCAGGTTGGCTATTTCCATAGCTTCTTTCTTCGATATATATCTGTCGTAGTCCTCGTATTTTGTGGAGAAGTCAACTATCGGTCTTTTAAGTTTCTCCCCGGGTTTCGGCATTTCCTTTAAACCGAGATCCTCAAGTCTCAGTTCTCCCTTTTCGAGCCTCCTGAAAACGCTTGATCCTTCTGGCAGGTAGTTTCTGTAAATTACCTCAATTGGGAGGACGTAATTTCTTTTAAGTAGTTTGAAAGGCGTATAATCATATTTGCCGTCCACTTTTTCTGGTTTGAAAACTCTAAACACTCTCACAAGCATTTCGTCGGTTGGCTCGTAAAGTTCGTGGGTCCTATAGGTGGTTCTGTTAACAAGAAGGGAGATGTAGTGAGTTCTTACGATGTCCTTTTCCTTTACTTTTTCGAAGAAGTAGGCGGAAATTATGCATAGAGCTGCGCCTTTCCCCTCTATCGTGTCGGGCATAACTCCGTAATCGAAGACGGAAAATCTGTCGGAGAACTTCATTATTCCTAATCCGTACTCTTTTCCGGGGAGTATCATGATGTTAAAATCTTTAACCGTCCCCATTCCTAACCACCTCATCAGCTTTTTCGACCTCTTCTTTTTTCATCCTCTGGTACTCTTCAACCTTTCTCCTCACGTTATCATCGAAGAGAGCTATAATTTTAGCCACTGCTAATGCGGCATTCTCTTCATAGAGAACGAGCATTGGTGCCACGCCGGAAGGCATGTTTATGCTCGAAAGAATGTCCATCCCCGCAAATTTATCGCTTATTGGTGGAGATGCTATAACTGGATTGGGTGTGTTTGCATCTACAAATCCGCTCAAAGCATTACTCCTCCCGGCTACGGTGACGAATACTGCTTTTTCGTAGCTTTTTATAATCTCAAGGACTTTTTCTGGAGTTTTATGGGCTGATGCGATTCTAATTTCCGAATCAATACCGAAGTTCTCCTTTAACTTGCTTCTAATCTTTTCACCAATTTCGAGGTCGGATTTAGAGCCGAGAATTATTACAACCTTCAAGCGTTCACCTCCTTTAACTCCTCAACAACCTCATCGTAAGCTTCAAGAAGCTTTTTGATCGATTTGACCCTCAGAAAGTAGTAC
>WAQS01000152.1 GCA_015520115.1 Ferroglobus sp. | reverse complement strand
GGGCTGAGCTTATAGTTTCCTGCTGTCCCTTCTGCAAGCTTCACTTGAATCAGGCTGCCGAAGGGAAGGGATCGAAGCTTAGAGTGATAGACTTAATAGAGATCGTCAATCAGCTCTTATAGTCACCACACTATATCAGCGCAGTTGAAAACAGGTCCTTCTACACAAACCCTCATTCCGTTTCCAATTACACAGCTCCCGCAAACGCCAATTCCACACTTCATGTACCTCTCCAATGACATTTCCACGTTTTTCTCCATTCCAAGCTCTTTAAAGTAGTTGTACAAGCCCCTCAAGACTATCTCCGGTCCGCAGGCGTATATTTTATCGTATTCTTCCAGATCCTCTGAATAAACTAAGTCGAAAACCGTTCCTTGCTCCCCGTAACTTCCGTCTTCCGTTGCCACCCTACACTCCCCGAAGCTTTCAAGAAAGATTAGGTCGTCGTAGCTTCTTGCAGCGTAAATCACCGACACTTCCTCAGCGTACTTCTTCAAAAACTTGTGGAGAAAAGCTAAGGGAGCCGCTCCAATTCCGGCAGCAATTATCAAAGCTTTCCCGCTCGTTGGAGAAAAGGGGTTTCCAAGAGGACCTTTTATTCCAACCCTCGTTCCGGGCTTAATCTTCACGAGATATTTCGTGGTCTCACCTACAGCCTTTACCGTCACCGAATTTTCAGAGGATAGGCTTAGGGGAATTTCCTCCAAGCCGAAAACGTGGAGCATAATGAACTGTCCGGGATAAGCTCTGAAGCTCCTGTCGAAGATGATTGTTGAATACTTCTCGTTGTGCTCTATCACTTCCTCTATCTTTACTGTAAACATCCTCAACCCTCAGAGATCCGTTTTTCATCACAGCTCAGAGGCGGATTAGTTCATCATCGGCTACAACTACTTAAGTCGTTGTTTTATAAAATTTTACCAACATGGCAATTAAGCTCACGCTAAAATTTTCGCGTTCATTTTAAAGTCCTATTCTCTCTCCTTCAGAAAAAGCTTATACCTTCGAACTTCAACCTATACACATGGAATGTCTCGAAGCGATTTTCACCAGAGTGTCCGTTAGGAGGTTTAAAAAAGACCCGATTGATGACGAAGTCATAATAAGGTTGCTCGAAGCAGGAAATGCAGCCCCCTCAGCCGGAAATTTACAAGCGAGGGATTTCATAGTCGTTAAGGATGAGGAAACGAAGCTGAAGTTAGCTGTAGCCAGCTTAAGACAGAGCTTTGTTGCCGAAGCTCCGGTTGTGATAGTCGTCTGCGCAAATTATCCGAGAAGCATGCAGGTTTACGGCGAGAGGGGAAAGCTTTACGCCGAACAAGACGCTACTGCTGCTGTGGAAAATATTTTGCTTGCTGCTCACTGCATGGGACTCGGAGCGGTGTGGGTAGGAGCTTTCAACGAAGAGAGAGTAGCTGAGATACTCAACATTCCCAGCTACGCAAGACCAATGGCAATTATCCCGATAGGTTACCCGGCAGAGAAGCCAAGCCCGAGGAGGAGAATGAAAATAGAGGAGATAACTCACTGGGAGAGATGGTGATCGCTTTACTCACGGACTTCGGAGAATTTTATCCCGGAGTGATGAAGGGAGTGATCAGAAAGATTACCAAAGAGGAAGTAGTGGACATAACCCACTCCGTTAGAGCGCAGAATGTGTTTGAGGGAGCTTTTCTGCTTTACAATACCTACAAATTTTTTCCCAAAGGCAGCATATTCGTAGCGGTTGTCGATCCGGGAGTCGGAGGAAAAAGGAGAGCCTTGGCTGTTAAAACTAAAAACTACTGGTTTGTGGCTCCAGACAACGGAATAGCTTACCCATCAGCTTCCGAAGACGGAATAGAAAAGATAATCTCTCTGAATTCCGAAAAACTCTCAGAATTCTCTGGAGAGCTATCGTCCACCTTTCACGGAAGAGACGTTTTCGCTCCCGCTGCAGCTCTAATAGCTGAGGGAAAAATCGATGAATACGGAGAAGAGGTCGAAACGATGAAAGAACTCGAACTTTTTGAAGTAAAAATTGGAGAAAAGATTGCTTGCAGAGTGGCTTACATCGACCGCTTCGGAAACATCGTCACGAACTTGAGGAGGGAAATCGTGGAAGACTTGAAACCGAAAGGATTTTACATTAACGGGACGAGAATTCCTTTTGTGGAGAAGTACGAGGACGTGAAGGTTGGAGAGCCTTTAGCATTAATTGGAAGTTTCAACACGCTGGAAATTAGCGTTAGAGAAGGTAATGCGGCTGAGATTTTCGGAATTAAAGATGAGATCGAATTAGGGTGGTTTTGATGATAAATGAGAGAACACTTGCTAAGCTTGCGGAAGCCATGAATAAACACATCCCAAGAAGCAGGAGAAGTCTAAAAGAATTGCTGGAAATGAAAGATCCCACATACCTCGCCAAAGACGGAAATGAGTACTACATTGAAAAGAAGGAGCTTGAATTCATAGCCGAACACGTGGATGAAATTTACTGGGGAAGGTTCTGGATACCGATAATTCTGGAAATGACGAGTATCGGAAACGAATACGTCATCTTCGTTAGAGACAAGCTGCATGCAGAATTCATTAGCAAAACTTTCGGAATAGATAGGTTCACAAAGCAAGGACTGATGTTGTACTCCTATGAAATGCAGAAAGTGAGGAGGAAGTTAAGAACAGCCACGCAAGTTTTCTTCAGAGTTTAGACTCACGCTTGGGATAACTTTAAAACCTCTTTTGATATAGAGGGAAATTGATGGATCTCGAAAACCTTTACTGCGCGAGATGCGGTTCGGAGTTCGATCTGAAGATTAGAAGAACCACCGGTTATACTGGAGTCCTGCACATACCAAACCTCTACTGTCCGTTTTGCGGCAGCAGGAGGTTGACGAAAAAACAAGGTATTCTTTTCTTCATTGAAGAGGAGAGAAGATGGAGAGGGTAGAAGAGTACCTCGAAATTATTTACGACATCCAAAGGAGTAAGAGGAGACTCGTGAAAACTGGAGAGATAGCGAAAAAACTTAAAGTTAAACCAGCGAGCGTAACGGAAATGCTTGCGAAGCTCCAAAAGGAGGGTTACGTTGACTACCAGCCTTACAAAGGAGTTACACTTACGAAGAAAGGGGAGGAGATTGCTAAGAAGATAAAAGAATACCATTTAATTTTTGAGAAGTTTCTTGTGGAGTTCGTCGGGTTGAGTAAAGAAGTTGCTCACGAGATAAGCTGCAAAATCGAGCACGTTGCGAACGATGATGCGATCAGAAAGATATGCTACTTTATCTCCCAGAACTGCGATCTCTGCGAAGAGTGCGAGTTTAACGCGAGTTCCCTCGAAAGAGTTGATAGCGGAAGATTCAAAGTTTTAGCAGCTCCAAGCTATCTCGAAACCTTAGGAATTAAAGTCGGAGGGAAAATAGAAGTTGAGGGAGGAGAAGTCCTAATCGATGGAGAAAGGCTAAAGCTTTCGGATGAAATTAAGAGAAAGGTTATCGTGATCAGAGATCAATAGCTCCGTTGTTTACAGCAATTCCAGAAGCGAGGGATACAGCCGAAAGACCAGACTTTTCGCAAACCTCTATTGCGGAGTTTAAAATAGCCGCTTTCGAAACAACAAGAGGAATTCCGGCCCTAACGCATTTCAACGCTATGCCTTTAGTTATCCTGCCCGAGAGAACTAAATAGCTTTCGGAAAAATCCACCCCGTTTTTGTAAGCTTTTCCGATAGCCTTGTCAACGGCATTATGCCTCCCAACGTCGTAAGAACAGTAGATTCTTTCATTTATCACCGCCGCTGTATGATAAGCTCTCGTTCTCCTATAAAGCTCTGTCTCAATAACTCTTAGGGATGCCAAAACTTGATCGATTTTAAATTTCCTTTTGGGGAAAACTCTACCTATGTTCTCGTCGACGTATATGCCTATGCATCCAGAAGAGTTAATGGAAAGAATTGTCTCCTTGACGTTTTCTATTACTCCCACGTCTCCTTCTACGTAAACCTCCGGATTCTCGCTCAACCCTTCGCTGATGGAGAAGCCTATTAACAGCTCTTCCAAATCGTTCGGGGAGCACATCATCCTGAAAACTCTTCCTCCAGCGATAACTTTCAGCTCAATTTCTTCCCCTATTTCCAACCGCTTCCCTATCTTCACAATATCCACAAAACCGTTTTATTCTCACTAAAGATTACTTTTTCGAATGAGGATCGTAAACCTCAGACTTGAAGATAAAATTGTTGAAAAGCTCGACGAAATCTCTTCAAAGTTCTTAGTATCAAGGAGCGAGCTGATAAGACAAGCGATAGTGATGTATCTTTCCGCTCTGGAAAACCTCGGATTTTACTTTAAACCGTCCGTTCTCCTACCGAAGTTGGACGTTTACGAGGAGAGAAATTCGATATCGATAGATTTCGGAAATTTCACATCTCTGACAATTCTTTCATTTAGCTACGCCGGAGTCGGAGAGAAAGAAAACGACTGGTTAAAAGTTAAGCTTGAAAGAGTTGCGGAGATTTTGGCGAATCAAGTGAGGGTAGAAAGTCTAACGAGATTCGTTGAACCTTTTGTCGGTTTACTTTCAACGGGAAACGATATAGACTACAGCCTCAGGTTTTTCAAACTTTTAAAGAGCTTTCTAAACTTCAGGTTGATTCTTGCAAGCTCCGAAAACATCATAGAAACCAAAGAGTCCTTCTTCTCGCTGACCGTTGCAGGAGTAAGAGATATGAAAGTCAGGAATTCTCCGAAGAGGGGAGAGAAGATCTTCCTCTATGGCAAGATCTTGAAGGAGAAAGAGCTGATGAAAGAGAGGGGAGTAGATGCTAAACTCGTTGAAAAGCTTGCTGAACTCGTTAAAAACGGAAAAGTGAGTTCGATTTTTGCCGTGAAAAGCGACGGGCTTCTTCAGACTTGCAGTATGGCAGCTTCCTTAGCTGGAGGAAAGCTCGTTATGAAGAGAAGAGACGAAAAAGGTTGTCCAGCCACAGCCGTTATAGTTACAGCCGAGGAAATGCCCCTTTCAGGAGGAATCGAAGTCGGAGAGATAGTTTAACTTTTCCCTGTTCGCCATTCTGTGAGCCTCTCTTATCGGAATAGGAAGTTTGTAGTTTCTTATCGTAGCAACCACGACTTTTAAAGCCGTCTCCGGGGAAATCATGTTTCCCGGAGAGATGTAGATAGGTTTGCACCTCGCGCAGGGTTTGTAAGCGTAGCCAATCAGCTTTCCATCGAAAATTCCTTTGCTCTCTCCGCTCCTTTTCGGCTCTTCGAACTTCCCGTAAAGAGGTTTTTTCGTCACTCCTACGCTCGGATTTTTCAAGGCAACACCGACAAAGGTTGCCAATCCGCATTTCCTCGGGTGAGCTATCCCGCTACCATCGACTATTACCACCGTCCTTTCCCTCAAAACCTTCTTAACGGCTTCAACAGCTGAATCCCCTTCCCTAAACATTAGGAAAGTGGGAATGTACGGAAAATCCACCTTTCTGAAGTCAACGCCCACTTCCTGAATTCTCAGCTCGGGAAAGCTCATAAGCACCGCTGCGGAAACAACAAATTCTTCATCGTTCTTCTTGAAAAAAGCCTGATCCACACCCACAACGTACTTAATCTCCTCGTAACTAAGAGCGTCCTCCAAAACGACTTCCTCGGCTATTCTTTTCTGAAGCTCCGCGAGTTTATCCAAACTCCCATCTCGCAGAGAGGAAAGCCGGTCCTCTAACATCTATTTTTCCTCCTCTCGAAATGACGTAGTTCCTCAGCTTCTCATCAATTTCAACGTTTATGTCCCTCGGAGACTCGACAACTCTAACCCTAACTTCCCCATCTTCCCTCCTAATCAAACTCTCTTCAATTTTAGCCGCCGCAAGGTATGAAAAAGCATCAACGTATCTTATCCCCGTCTCGACACCGTTCTCAAAGTACTCCGACCACTTATCCGTTCTCGGAATTCCGTAGATGTTACCGTTGTAAACAACCAACTCGTTAAAAGCAGCTGGCCCGCAAAGCTTGACGTTCTCCCTTTCAAGAACGTAAACTTTCAGATGGACTCCGAAGAAATCTCCCTCGTAGGCTAAAAATTCGCACGGTCCCATTTCATCCCTATGCTTTTCAAAAGCCCCAATCACAGCCTTTGCAATTTTAACTCCCTCTTTACTTTTTGGAACTTCTCTAAGCTTAATTCTCGACGCTATCTCCACGTCAGATAGAGTTAAATTGTCGTGAATCTGAGGATAAACGAGCTTTCTAACATCCTCAACTCCATAAATAACCATGGCAAGTCTCTCCACACCCATGCCAAGGTTTAAGACCGGCACATCTATTTCGTAATTGGCTAAGGCAACCGGGGAGTATATTCCAAAAGTTGCGACCTCTATCCACTCCTTTCTGGATGGATGGTAAACGTAAACCTCCGTCTGAGTTCCGGGAATGTAATACTTGCTCTTCTTTTCGTCCTCTTTGAATTTCACCCTCTCGAATCCGAAGCTGCTCAGCAAAGCTTGGGCTATTGCTTTCCCATCCTCAACGCTAACATCCTCATCCGCGTAAACGCAACTTGCCGAGAAGTAAGTATAAAGTCTACTCGCATCCTCTCCCTGCTCTCTCCTAAAGCACCTGTCTATGCTGAAGAGCTTTATTGGGAGAGGATACTTTTCGATCAGTTGCTTCAAAGTTATAAACCACCCGGTGGTCATGTGACTCCTCAAAGTCAAGTTGTTGGCAACGGGCTTAAGCTCCTTGAACTCCGGAAAAACCTCATCAAGAATTTTTAGAGCTGTAGAGTCGTCAATGTTTAAAACCTGAGAAATCCTGTAAGCGAGCTCGTCTCCTCCGAAAACACCCTTTTTGTACAGATGAAAAACTTTTCTCAATCCTTCAGCGTCAAAATCCCCGATGATTTCCCTTATCCTCTCCACCTGTTTTTCAGAGATCCCGACGTTTGGTCTCGGCAAAGTTGCCAGATAAAAGCATCTATCCAAAACCGCCAAAGCCTCCTTCCCGAACTGCTTTTTAACGTGAACGTCCTCCACTATCAGCGGATTTATAACTTCCGTAAATCCCAAAGATAAGTAAGCTCTTCTCAGCTTCTCTATCACTTCGTAAACTGGGTGTGGTTTTCCTATCGATATCACATTTCTTGGATAAGCTTCATTTAAGCTTACCTCTTCAACAACCTCTTTTCCGGACTTCCAAGCCTCTTCAAAGTCTTTTTCAGCTTTTTTCTTCCACTCCTCCGGATTAAACCTCAACTTTTCCCACCTTCTCCTCGATTATCTTCCCGAAGGAAATCAGAGCTGATTCGGAGAAGTGATTGCCCATCAGCTGCACACCCACTGGCAACTTGTTAACTTCCAGAAGTGGGATCGAAAGGGCTGGAATTCCGGCTAAGTTCGCTGGAACGGTGTTTACATCAGCGTAATACATCGTCACCGGATCCTTGATCTCCCCGATCTTAAAAGCAACGTCCGGCATCGTGGGGGAGATTAAGATGTCGAAGCTTTCGAAAGCTCTTTTGAAGTCGTTTATCACAAGAGTGCGGACTTTCAAAGCTTTCAGGTAGTACTTCCCGTAATATCCGGTAGAAAGGGCGAAGCTACCCATCATAATCCTTCTCTTTACCTCTTCTCCAAAACCCTCAGCTCTAACTTTAGCGAAGAATTTCCTCCAGCTGTCAAGCTTTTCAAGGGTGTAGCCGTATCTAACTCCATCGTACCTCGCTAAGTTAGAAGAGGCTTCGCTCATCGCAATTATGTAGTAGGCTGGCAAAGCGTAATTCAGCGAAGGTAAGCTAACCTCCTTAACGTTCGCCACGTTTTTAAGCCTCTCGACGAATCCCTCGAAAGCCGCCATGACGTTCTCGTTTGCCTTCATCTCCTTAACGATTCCCACCTTAAACTCCTTCTTAACGAACTCGAATTTAAACTCTTTTCCAGCGTTGGTGGAGTCTCTCGGATCTCTTCCAGCTATAACTTCAAGGAGCAGAGCCAAGTCATCCAAATTGGCAGCCATCGGTCCTATTTGCTCAAGGGAGTTTGCGTAGGGAATTAAACCGTACCTCGAAACCAATCCGTAAGTGGGCTTCAATCCGTAAACTCCGGTAAACGAAGCAGGACACCTTATGCTTCCCCCGGTATCGCTTCCAAGGGAGAGAACTGTCTCCTCTCCAGCAATAGATGATGCACTTCCACCGCTGCTTCCTCCAGCCACCCTGCTTTCATCCCTCGGATTTTTCACAACTCCAAAGTACGAGGTTTCCGTTGTCGTTCCCATGGCGAACTCATCCATGTTCGCCTTTCCGACGATTATTGCTCCTTCTTCCTTCAACCTCTCAACGACGTGAGCGTCAAAGGGAGGAACGTAATCGTGAAGCATTTTTGATGCACAAGTGGTTCTTATTCCGGCTGTGGATATGTTGTCCTTTATCGCCACCGGAATTCCCGCAAGTTTTCCTTTCAAATTTCCCCTTTCGTATTCCTCAGCCTGAGAAAGGGCAATTTCCTCCGTTACCGTGATGAAGGAATTGTACCTGTTCTTTTTAGCCTCTTTTATCAGCTTTTCCACGCAGCTTAAGGCACCTTCACTCTCGACTCTCTCCCTCCACTTGGCTACGCTTATCATTCGACCACCTTCGGACCTTTGAAGTATCCCTCCTCTTTGTGCTTTGCGTTCATCAAAACGAGTTCTCTTGACAAACTTTCTTTTGGTTCATCTTTTCTAAACACATTTTTGAGGGGAAGTACGTGATAAGTGGGAGGAACATCGGGATCTATCTCGTCAAGTTTGTCGAAAAATTCCAGTATCTTTTTGAAGTCCCGGGCAAATTTTTCTATCTCCTCTTCCTTTAACTCAATCTTTGCCAGTTCCGCAACGTGAAGAACCGTACTTCTATCCACCATCCTTTCTCAGCTTTTGCTCTCTGTTTAAAAAAGTTCAGATGGCATGTTAGGTAGTTACAGAGAGATTCCGAGGTTAGCCACTTACAAGTTCTATGATGAATCCGAAATCATCTTGAGTGGTTCCTCATGGCTTTACCCATTAAATGCCCATACTCCTTTCCTATTAGTGATGAATTTTAACTTTGGAATAATCTGACTGAATTTGATGAGTTTTTCGAAAATTTTTATCGGTTTGAGCTTAATTCTGAGCGGAAGAGTTTCGTTTCCCATACTCTTCAGCGCTTTGTAAAATTCTTGGATTTGAAGGATTCATAGGCAAAGATAAAGTCGTAAGCGTCGAGGAGCTTTGCGGTAAGATTTTAGCTAAGGGCATGCAATTAAGGGAGAAGGTTAATTGCGATGTCTACTACAGAGCTTCAAGGTGGCGGAAGAAATTATAAACGAAGTGAAGATATTCGTTGAAAGGATGCAGTAGTTGATATTTCGGCTGGAGGTGGACGTATGGTCAAGGTTATTGAAGCCGTATACGAAAACGGGGTTTTCAAGCCGCTTAAGAAAGTAGGGCTGAAGGAAGGAGAAAGGGTAAAGATTGTGATAAAGAAAAGTGTTTTCGGAATTTTAAAGGAATGGAAAGTAGATGCCCAGAAGGTAAAGGATGAACTGAGAGATACACGGCTGACTTCTTTGCGAATACGTACGCTATAATTGAGATTTTGAGAGGTAATAGAAACTACGAGCGGTATGCGGACTTAGAACT
>WAQS01000151.1 GCA_015520115.1 Ferroglobus sp. | reverse complement strand
TGAACTACATAAAGTTCGATGAAAACGTCATAATAGCCACAACTCGTCCAGAGTTAATTCCGGCTTGCGTTGCAGTTGCCGTTCACCCAGAAGATGAGAGGTACAAGGATTTGGTCGGAGAAACCGTCGTGGTTCCAATAAGCGGTCAGGAGGTAAAGATTATCGCCGATGAAGAGGTCGATCCGAATTACGGAACCGGAATGGTGATGATCTGCACTTTTGGAGACAAGCAAGACGTGAGATGGTGGAAGAAGCACGGCTTGGAGCTTAGGCAGGTTTTAACAAGAGACGGAAAGCTGAACGAAAAAGCTGGGAAGTATGCGGGCTTAACCGTAAGCGAAGCAAGGGAGAAGATTATAGAGGACTTTAGGAAGGAAGGAAGACTAATTAAGGTAGAAGAAGTAAACCACAAGGTCGGAGTTTGTTGGAGGTGCAAAACGCCAGTAGAAATTATTCCGGAAGAGCAGTGGTTCGTTAAAGTTGACAAGGAAAGAGTACTCGAAGCTGCAAGAAAGATTAAGTGGATTCCAGAGCACATGTACCTAAGATTGGAAGACTGGGTCGAGAGCATGGAATGGGACTGGGTTATAAGCAGACAGAGAGTTTTTGCAACGCCAATTCCGGTGTGGTACTGTGAAAACTGCGGGGAGACGATTGTAGCTAAAGAAGAGTGGCTTCCAGTCGATCCGACGAGGGATCAGCCAAAGGAACCCTGTCCGAAGTGCGGCTCGACGAAGTTTAGAGGAGAAGACGACGTTCTCGATACTTGGATGGATTCGAGCATAACGCCTTTAGCGATAGTCGGATGGCCGGAGGAACTTAAGGAGTACCCGACCCATTTGAGACCTCAAGGACACGATATAATTAGAACATGGGCTTTTTACACCATTCTCAGGAGTATTTACCTTGTTGACCAGATACCTTGGTACGAGATCGTAATAAACGGAATGGTTCTCGGAGAAGACGGAAGAAAGATGAGCAAAAGCTTGGGGAATTACGTCGAAGCCGAAGAGGTGATAGAGCGGTACGGTGCCGATTGCCTAAGGCAGTGGGCGGCTATAGGTGGTGTGGTCGGCAGCGACGTAGCTTTTTCTTGGAAGGAGATAAAGTCCGCATCGAGATTTCAGCAGAAGTTCTGGAGTTTAACAAGATTTGCAGCAATGCATCTCGAAAATTACGAGCTAAAAGAAGAGCACGAGCGGTATTTGAGAGATGCCGATAGATGGATTCTCTCGAAGCTCAATAAACTCATCAAAGAGGTCGATAGGGCGATGGAGAATTACAACTTCAGCGAGGCTTTAAAACTCATTAGAGGGTTTACTTGGTACGACTTTGCTGACAATTACGTTGAGCTCGTTAAAAACAGGCTTTACTCTGGAGAAGAGAACGAAAAGCTCGCAGCAAAATATACCCTCTACAAGACCATGAGCGCCTTAATAAGATTGCTCGCCCCATTTACCCCGTTCTTAAGCGAGGAGTGCTGGAATGCTCTCTTTAAAACTGGAAGCGTTCACAAGCAGAGTTATCCCGAAGTTGAAGAGAAGTTCATAGATGAAGAGGCGGAGAGGAGAGGAGAGAAGATCAGAAGAATAGTCGAGGAAATTAGGAGGTACAAGCACGATAGAAAGATGGCGTTAAACGCTCCAATGAAAAGAATACTCATCTACTCCCCAGAAAGGTTCGATGTCAGAGACATAAGCGGAGCCGTTAACGCTGACGTAAGCTTTATCGAAGAGATGCCAAAAATAGAGACGAAAGTTAGGGAGGTCAAGCCAAAATACAGCATTATAGGACCGAAATTCAAAGAAAAAGCTAAGATCGTCGTTGAAGCAGTTACAAACTTGAGCGAAGAAGAAAAACTTAAATTTATGGAAACTGGTAAGGTAGAGGTAGAAGTTGACGGTGAGAGAATCGAGCTAAGTTCCGATTGGTTCGAGTTTAAATTGGAAAAAGTCGTGGGAGATCTGAGCGTTGACGTTTTGGAGGTCGAAAACGTTATAGTTATGATAGAGAGGGTATGAAGATGGAGAGGGAAATTGAAGAGCTGTTTGAGGGAGAACCTTCCTTCCAACATATTTTGCGATGCGTGCTTAGGCTTACACCGTCGGAAATAGAGGTGTATCTCGCTCTGCACAAGCATCCAAATCTCGGAGTCGATGAATTGGCTGAAATAATGGGGAAAGATAGAAGCGGAGTTTATCGCTCCTTGCAATCACTGATGGAGAAGGGATTGGTTAGAAGAGAGTACAGAATTCTGAAGCACGGAGGTTACAAGTACCTTTACATCCCGATTCCGATAGAAGAGTTAAAGGAGAAGCTGAGAAGCGAACTCGAAAACTGGTTTAGGAAGCTGAACGAGATAGTCGAGAAGTTTTCTATCGAAGAGAGTGGTAAAGTTTCTTGAGCATTAACGCATCTTCCTCCAAGTTTGGACTCTCGCAAATCACAACTCCTTTTGCCTTAAAATCTTTTAAAGCTTTGAGAAGCTCTTTGTATTTGAAGTCCGATTCCTTCAAATTGAGATGCTTTTTCTCCCCCTTTACGTCGTAGTCTATACCGCTTACGTGGCAGTGAAGGTTTTTCAAAGCCTCTTTTCCCAAACTTTCAACTTTTTCGAGAATCTCGCAGAACTCGTCGTAGCTGTTGTAGCTTTGAGTTCTCGCATGAATGTGGCTGAAGTCTATACATGGCAGAACTTCAGCTTCCTCGCAAAGCCTTATTATCTCATCCAGCTCCCCAAACTGAGAAATGCTACCACTCGTTTCTGGACGAAGAACAACATCCAGCCCTTCATCTTCAATTTTCTTCCTCAGCTCTATCACAGCACTTTTTATCCTCTCGAAAACCTCCTCTTTAGGTCTTTTCAAGTAATATCCCGGATGGAAAACGACGCTCTCCGCTCCAAGGACATGAGAAATCTTTGCAGTCGCATATATGTTCTGCATGCTCCTTCTAACCTTCATCTCGCTGTCCGCGTTTAGGTTTATGAAGTAGGGGGCGTGAGAGCTTAGAGAGACTCCCAGTTCTTCAGCCTTCTTCCTCACGATTTTAGCTGCCTCTTCTTTCATTTTAACTCCTCTGACGAACTCCACTTCCATAGCATCGAGTTTAAGCTCTGCTATTCTTTCAACTCCGCTTTCTGTGCTTCTGTTTTTTGCTGAATTTGGTACTCCAGCCGTGCCGAACAGCAAGATACCACCCGAAGTTAAGCTTAAATTCACCTTTATTTAGGATTTTCAATGGCTTCGATAAAGCTGTTCAGAATATTTGATATTGACGTAAAGGTTCACTACAGCCTGTTTATAATCATAGCGATTTTCAGTTACGCCTTCTACGTATCTCCCTTCGCCTTCAGCGAACTTAAAAACCCTGAGAGGTCGATCTTTTCGATTCTCGCAGCAGTCGGAATCTTCTTCTCAGTTTTAGTCCACGAACTATCTCATTCGATAACGGCTAAGAGGTACGGAGGAAACGTGAGGGAAATAATCCTATTCATCTTCGGTGGAATGGCTGTAATGGACAAAATGCCGAAAAAAGAGGGTGTTGTTAGCTTTGCAGGACCTTTAGCCAGCATTTTACTTGGCGCAGTCTTCTTCGCCTTTTACGTATCCGTTCCTTATCCTCTAAGCAAGTTTTTCCTACTAATGTCCGAGATAAACTTCATCCTTGCAATCTTCAACCTAATCCCAGCATTCCCCCTCGACGGAGGAAGAATTCTCAGGAGCATTCTCGCCAAGAAATACGGATTTTATCAAGCGACGAGAATAGCTGCTGAACTCGGTAAATTTTTGGCAATATTCATGGCTATCTACGGACTTTTTTTCAACCTGTGGCTTCTGCTAATCGCGATATTCATTTACATGGGAGCCAACGAAGAGGAAAAACTCGTAACGATTGAGAGCCTCCTTTCGAGGTTCAAAGTGGGGGACTTAATGACGAGGGAAGTTGTGGCTGTAACTCCGGACATGACCGTCGGAGACGTGCTTAGACTGATGTTCGAAAGAAAACACCTCGGATATCCGGTTGTTAAAAATGGAGAAGTCATTGGAATCGTCACCCTCCACGATATCGTGGGAAAGGACGAAAATACCAAAATTGAAGAAGTTATGACAAGGAATGTCATTACAGTCACCCCCGACACACCAATGATAGATGCTCTAAGAATTCTCGCATCTTCCGGAGTTGGGAGGCTTGTTGTCGTCGATAACGGAAAGCTTGTAGGTATTCTCACGAGAACGGATATAGTTAAAGCGGTCGAGATTTTGGAGGTGTACCAATTTGCAAAGTAGGATATACATAGTCGGCACAGCCCACGTGTCTCAAAAAAGCGTTGAAGAGGTAAAAAAGGTAATAAGGGACGTCCAACCAAAAGCCGTAGCTGTGGAGCTTGACGAAAAAAGGTTCAGAGCTTTAATGGGGGAAAAACAGGAAGTAAACGTTGTTGACGTCATAAAAAGAGGAGACGTATCAACTTTCCTTTTGACGGTCTTTCTATCATTCCTCCAAAAAAAACTCAGTGAGGAGAAAGGGCTAACCCCCGGGGCTGAGATGCTTGCTGAAATAGAAGAGGAAAAAAACGTCGGAGCTGATATTCTCTTAATAGATAGAGACCTCGGAATCACGATGAGAAGGTTCTTAGACTCTCTAAGCTTTTTTGAAAAAATCAAGCTCTTCTTTCACTTCATAAAGGGAATGTTCGAAAATGTTGACGTTGATGAGCTCATAGAGAAAGATCTTACGGAAATACTTGTGGAGGAGTTTAGGAGAATTTCTCCAAACGCTGCGAAAGTCCTCGTAGACGAGAGAGACGCATTTATGGCTTACAACTTAATAAGAGCTGCCGAAAGGTACGAAAAAATTGTCGCAGTAGTTGGAGCGGGACACAAAAAAGGGATCGAGAGGTATTTG
>WAQS01000150.1 GCA_015520115.1 Ferroglobus sp. | reverse complement strand
AGCAACAACTTCCGCCAAATCGAGCATGAACCCGACTTCGAAAGCGTAAATAAGATCGGTGTTAAACCTCCTCTTTTTATCTACTATCTCAATGTTCTTGTACCTTTCCTTAAGCTATTTTATCTTCTTAATTCCCTCTTTCATTTCGTCTCCTGTCCTAAATATCCAGAAGTACTTGTCCATAACCTCGTTAAGCTCTTTCTTTATCTGATACGGGCTTTCGTCTCCACTTCTTCCCAAAAATTCGTCGTAGATTCTCTTCTCCTCCTCTTTGTATGCTTCATTGCCCACATGCTTAAAGTCTTTCCTCATTGCGTATTCAGCAGCTCTCTCTCCAGCAACTCTACCAAAAACCAAGCACTCCGCTGTGGAATTGCTTCCAAGCCTGTTGGCTCCGTGAATGCTAACGCAAGCAACCTCTCCGGCGGCAAATAATCCTTTTACAGGCGTTTCGGTCCACATGTTGGTGTGGATTCCTCCCATCGTGTAGTGGGCTACGGGTCTTACAGGCAAAGGCTCTTCAACGGGATCGATTCCAACGAATTTCTTGGCGGCTTCTCTAATTAAGGGAAGTCTCTCTTCTATCTTCTCCTCTCCCAAATGCGTTAAATCTAAAGCTATGTAAGCTCCGTGTTCGCTTTCGAATCCCCTTCCCTCGATTATCTCCTTCCACATCGCTCTTGCTACGACATCCCTCGGAGCTAATTCCATTCTCTCTGGAGCGTACTTCTCCATGAACCTCTCACCGTGCTTGTTTCTCAAGTATCCACCCTCTCCTCTTGCCGCCTCGCTGATTAGAATGCCCGAGGGAACTAAACCTGTGGGATGGAACTGGAAGAACTCCATGTCCTTCAGCGGAATTCCGCATCTATACGCTATAGCCATACCGTCTCCCGTCACTTGGTGGCTGTAGGTTGTGAAGCCGTAGAGTCTTCCAGCACCTCCGGTGGCGAGTATTACAGCTTTAGCCTCGAAGAGAATTAAATCGCCTGTTTTAAGCTCTATTGCCGTCACACCTCTGATTTCGTTGTCCTCTATTATCAGATTAGTCAGAAAGTACTCGTCGTATCTGACTATGTTCGGATACATCAGAGTTCTTTCGTAAAGGGTGTGAACCTCATGCAACCCTGTTCTGTCTTTAGCGAAAACCGTTCTGTCGAAACTCTGCCCTCCGAAAGCTCGTTGAGCAATTTTTCCGTCCTCCCTCCTGCTCCACGGACAACCCCAGTTGTCGAGAAGCAAGATCTCTCTCGGAATTTCTCTAACGAAGAATTCTACAGCATCCTGATCGGCAAGAAAATCCGAACCTTTAACGGTATCCCAAGCATGTAAATCGAAACTATCCCCCTCGTCTTCTCTTAAAACTGCGGCAGTCCCACCTTCGGCACAAACGGAGTGACACCTTATGGGATAGGTTTTCGAGATTATGGCTATGCTCAAATTTTTGTTCTTCTCAGCCGCAGCTATGGCTGCTCTCAATCCAGCGAGTCCAGCTCCTACAATTACTATGTCGTGCTGGACTCTCATGCCTTATCCTCCAGCTTTCTCTTCACTATTTCAGCTACTTCCATCGGCGTTCTTCCCACTTCAACTCCAGCTTCCTCCAAAGCCTTTATCTTGGATTCAGCAGTTCCTCTTCCTCCTTCTATTATCGCTCCCGCGTGCCCCATTCTCTTTCCGGGAGGTGCTGTGATTCCAGCCACATACCCAACGACCGGCTTGCTCATCTTCTTTTCTATAAACTTGGCAGCCTCCTCCTCATCTGTTCCGCCTATCTCCCCGATGAGCACAACAAGATCTGTCTCATCATCCTCTTCAAACATCTCAAGAATCTCAACAAAACTCATTCCAACTATTCTATCTCCCCCTATTCCCACCACGGTGCTTTGCCCTATTCCAAGTCGGGTTAGGTTGTAGGCTATTTGGTACGTGAGGGTTCCGCTCCTTGAGACGATTCCCACGTTACCCTCTTTGAAAATCTGCGTCGGCATTATTCCGAGGTGGGATTTTCCTACGCTAATCACTCCCGGACAATTAGGACCGATGAGGATTACTCCGGCTTCCTTAACCTTTTTGTAGGCTTTGAGCTCATCGTAAACTGGAATACCTTCGGTAATGCAGACGACAACTTCCACTCCGGCGTCAACAGCTTCGAATATGGCGTCGGTGGCAAAGGGAGCCGGAACGAAGATTACGCTTGCGTTCGCTCCGGTTTTTTCAACAGCCTCACTAACCCTATCGAAAACGGGAACATCAAAAACTTTACTTCCTCCCTTTCCCGGAGTGACTCCGGCAACTATTTTCGTTCCGTAAGCGAGCATTCTTTCGGTATGAAATCTACCCTGAGAGCCGGTTATTCCTTGAACGATCGCTTTCGTGTTTTCATCAATAATTATCGCCACACTCTCACCTCGCCAATTCAACAGCTTTCTTAGCTCCCTCCTCCATCGTCTCCACAACTATTATGTTCTTCTTTTCCTTCTCAAGAAAATCTTCAATGATTTTCCTTCCCTCTTCTTCGTTAGTCCCAGCCAATCTTAACACGATCGGCACCGGAACTTCAATCTCCTGAAAAGCCTTAACAAGTCCTTTCGCTACCTCATCGCATCTCGTTATGCCTCCGAAAATGTTCATGAAGATGACCTTCACGTTTTTGTCCATTAAAATGGTCTTTATCGCCTCTTTTACAACTTCGCTGCTCGCTCCTCCACCTATGTCAAGGAAATTAGCCGGTTTTCCGCCTTCCAAGTAAATTAAATCCATCGTGGACATGCTCATTCCGGCTCCGTTGGCTATAACCCCAATATTTCCGTCGAGCTTTACGTAGTTTAACCCCTTCTCCTCGGCAATCCTCTCAATCTGGTCGACTTCGGTGTAGTCTCTCATCTCCTTAAGCTCTGGATGCCTGTAGAGAGCGTTGTCATCCACGTTCAATCTTGCATCTGCTGCATATAGCCCCTTGTCAGTTAAAACGAGCGGGTTAATTTCTGTAAGCTCAGCTTCGTGATCCACCAGTATTTTATAAAGAGACTTAATTATCGCCGTCAGCTCTTTGTGAAGTTCCTTCGGCATTCCAGACTTGTAAAGAACCTCTCTTATCTGATAGTCGAACAAACCGTAAAGGGGATTTATCGTAACCCTCGCTATTTTCTCCGGATGCTCTGCTGCTATCTCCTCTATGTCCATTCCTCCAACGCTGCTGACTATTAAAGCGATTCCTTTTTCAGCTCTATCTAAAGTCAATCCTACGTACATCTCTTTTTTTATGTCAAGCTGCTCCTCGACGTAGATCTTCTCAACTCTATGCCCTTTTATAACCTTCCCGAAGAGACCTTTAGCAATCTCAACAGCCTCATCAACGCTGTTAGCAAGTTTTATTCCCCCAGCCTTCCCTCTTCCACCAACCAGTATCTGAGATTTCAAAACGACTTTTCCTCCAAGTTCTTCCGCAGCTCTTTTAACTTCTTCAACGTTCGTCGCGAGTTTTCCTCTTGGAATTTTTATACCGTACTTAGCAAAAATCTGTTTAGCCTGATACTCATGCAGCCTCATTGCATCACCTCTAAAGACAGTAGAGGGTCGTTTGTATGGTTTTTTAACTCTTGCTATTTTACTTTGTGTTCGACAATCGTTAAATCTCCTCAAAAAGCTTTTAACCTAACTTTACAGACTTATTTTAATGGAGGAGCTTTTCGATAGAGCGAAGAAATTTTTGAAAGAAGCGGAGGATGATGTGGCTAAGGAGTTTTACGACCTCTGCATGTTCCATCTGGAACAGGCGTTGCAGCTCCTCCTTAAATATATCCTGGCAAAGAGGGTAGGTTATTTCTCCAAAACGCACTCGCTAATAACGCTAAACGAGGAGGTTAGGAAAGTAGAGCCGGAAATTTCCGAATTTCTTGATAGGAACAGAAGACTGCTGAGAGAACTTGAAAGAGCATACATCGGAGCGAGATACTTGCCTTTTACTTACGAGAAGGAGGAGGCTGAGGAGGCGTTAAATTTCGTCAAAAGAGTTTTTGAGATGTATGAGAGGGGTTGAAATAGCCTTAGAAATTGCGGAAAGAAAAAGAAAGTTATTTAAAAATTATAGGGGACTGACGATGAAATTGAAAAAAGCGTTTGAAGAAATTTTGGGAGATGAGGTTAAAGTCGTAGTTTTTGGAAGTGTTGTTAGAGGAGATTACACACCTTTAAGCGATCTTGACATCCTTGTGATTTCAAAGAAAGCCGACAAAGTAAGGTACGGGGAAGTGATGGAAAAGGTGGAAGAAAAAGTCGGGGAGCTTATAGGTGTTGAAGTGCATTTGGTAACGCCAGAAATTTTTGAAAAGTGGTATAAAAAGTTCATTGATGTTTACGAAGAATTTTAACTCTTCGCAAGAGTTATATCAGCTCGGCTTAACTAAGTGCATGGACACGTCGAAAGACTTCAGAATTCTAATAGCAGAAAAAGGGGCTGCTGAACTGGAAAAATTGCTGCAAAACGTTAAGGTTCAAAGGAGAAAGGAACTCGTGAGTTTGGCGAGAAATTTGACGAACGAGATACAGGTTTTGAAATATTCCTATATGCCTCCAGAAGAGCTTGCGAAATCCTGTGGAAATCTTTTAGATTTAGCAAAGGAGATTTCAAAAGCCTTGACAAATGCTGAAGAAGATTTTAATAAAAGGCTTGCCGAATACTGGCTGGATTACATCTCTTCTCTCCCAGACCTCTTTGAAAGAGGGGAGATCGAAAGAATAGGTTTCGCTATAAGGTATTTCGCAGGAGAAATCGTTTCGGCAAATAAGATATCGAACAAGCTGTGGCTTTGCGTTGTCGATTGCGGAAAGCGTTTTGATGTTGTCACGAACTCGGAAAAACTTGCAAGTTCGGAGAGAGTAGTTGTTAGCCACCTGCCTCCAAGAAAGTTCGGAGATGTTGTTAGCGATGGCATGTTTGTTGACGCCTCTTTTGAGAAGAAGGGAGAGCTAAGCTTCGACGAAATAAAAAGCATAGCTGACAAGCTTGGTGAGGTGGAGGCAGTGCTTTACCAAATTGTGGAGAGGTAACTTAATCTTACTCAAGGTTTGAATGGATGTCACAATACTTTTGAGACTTTCCTTGGAATCCGCGAGATTGAAGTGCTTCTGATGATGAGCAAAATCCGAATGGACACGACCTCAAAGCTCAGGAAAATTCTGAATCTGAAGCCGGGAGGCACGGTAATAGCGAAAGTTGTTGGTGAGGGGAAGGT
>WAQS01000149.1 GCA_015520115.1 Ferroglobus sp. | reverse complement strand
TCAGCCCTCTCCTTCGGAATTATTCCCTCCTCGACGGCATCGGCTATAGCTTTAGCAACTGCCATCTGAGCCGGACCAAATATCAGCTCAGCTTGCTTCATATCTTTTATCGTCACTTTGGGAATTATTACAGCCGGAGGTTTTGTGATCAGGTTAGGTCGTATCACAGCCAAAAGAGGAGTGTGTCCAGCAGAAAGCTGCGACAAAGCGTTAGCAAAAGCCTGAGCAACTGGACTGTCTTTGGTTCCTATCATCAGATCGATGTGTGCCACTTCGTTTCCAACTCCTATCAAAGCCTCACCTATTCTCATTTCCATGCTATCACCTTAAAACTCAAGAACTTCTTCGTAGAACCTTCTGATCATCTTGTGATCGTGCAGAAGCTCTTTTTCCTTGAGTATCTCCCTTTCAAGCTTTTTGAGGGTTGCGTGGATGGCGTATTCCACACCCCAACCTTCTCCGGAAGCGAAGAACGTTCCTCTTTCGCTCGTAAGCTTCATTCTTACGTGAATTAACGGTAAAGCCCTGAAAACGTCCTTATGCCTTTTTATGTAAACGAACATGTAGCTTTCTCCAAGGAACTCTCCGAACTTTCTCATGAAGTTGTCGAGATCCTTGTTTATCGCTTCCTTATCAAATTCGTCGAGCGTTATGTCCCTCGTGACGAGTTCGACTTTCAATTGGGAAGGAGCAGCCTCCTTTATTAAACTTTCGAGTATGTCCTTTTTCGTCACGATCCCTTCTGGAGTGTTGTCCTTGGAAACTATCACAACGCTCGAAACTTTATGTTCGAGCATCTGATCCACAACGTCAGCTAAATTGTCCATTCTTTCAGCAGTCACCGGAGGATAACTCATTATGCTTTCGACCATTATTGAAAGAGTTTTGTCCTTTTCTCCCTTCTCCTCCCCGAGCCTTGCTCTTCTCCTTGGAGCGACGATTCTGTCAATTATATCTTTACCGGTTATAACTCCCACAACCCTGTGGTTATCATCCACAACGACAAGTCTGTCTATTCCGTTCGTCCTCATTAAAGCCAGTGCTTTCGCCGCACTTTCATGAGCCTTTATCGTAACGACGTTGGGATTCATGACGTCCCTCGCTTTTTTGTCCTTCAGCCTGTCTTTAAGAGCTTCAAGTAAGTCGTTTATGTATATCACTCCGTACTTTCCGTTTTCCCTTATGACGACAAAGGGAGTCGAGTCCTCTATGAACCTCCTTAGGACTTTTTCAAGAGTTAGATCGTTTATGTTGATTATTCCCGTTCTTATAGCAGCACTTTTAACCTTTGTTTCGTGGGGATTTACGAGGACACTTGTTCTCAGCAGGTCTTTCTCTCTAACAACCCCGTAAACTTTTCCGTTCTCCATCACGAGTATGGCTCCAGCCTTATCCTGATCGAGTTTGTCAAGAAGAGGAAAAACCTTTGAGATCGTATCTTCAGCGTTAACAATCTCGAAGTCGTATCTGATTAACTCTTTCAACCAATCTTCCACAACACCACCTCCCGGATAATCTCTATTTTTTGCAGCATAAAAAGATATGCTTTCATCCGATCGCTTCTCCCACCACCACCATCGCCACACCTCTGACTTCTTTCATTCTTTCCGGTAGCTCTTTGAGCTTGCAGAAAATTGTTCTACCTTTTTTTGTAGATCCGTTCTCGATTATAGCAGCTGGGCAATCTTCTGGCTTTCCAACTTTTGTTAGAATTTTTTTTATATTCTCCGCATAATCTCTCGCCATTAGCACGACGAAAGTCGAGTTTTTTAGCAACACTTCCACTTCTTCCTCTTTTATGTTCCCCGGAATAACGACTATGCTCTTGCTAACTCCGCTCCTTGTTAACGGGATTTCGTAGAAGGACGGAAGAGTTATCGAGCTTATTCCGGGAATAACTTCGTAGTCTATTCCGTTTTCCTTTAAAGCTTTAACTTCCTCGTACCCCCTTCCATAAACGAACGGATCTCCCCCCTTCAACCTCGCCACGATTTTCCCTTCTCTTGCGAGTCTGACCATCAGTTCGTTAATTTCCTCTTGCCTTCTATTGCTGCCTTTCCTCTTCCCCACGTTGATGAGTTCTTTTCCCATTTCCTTTAGTTTTTCCAAGATTTCTTCTCCGATTAAGGAGTCGTGCAAAACTACATCTGCCTCTATAAGAGCTCTGAGTGCTTTTATCGTCAGAAGTTCGAAGTTTCCCGGTCCAGCTCCTACGATGTACACTTTTCCGGACACCGCCGAAGATACTTTCTGGAGGTTAAATAACTTTTCTTACAGCCTTTGCTATAGCCCTCGAAAGGGTTGGCGGTACCGCTTCGCCAACCAGCTCGTACTGCGTCTCAATGCCACCTTTAAAAACGTGGTCGTCTGGAAAACCCATTAATCTCGCTTGTTCTCTTACGGTAAGCAGCCTGTTCTCGAAGGGATGGACGAATCTCGAATTCCCTAAAACCGTCGGAGCAAGCCTGTAGGGGTGAAGCCTTATCCAATTTCCGAAGCTTTTCCCGCTACCTCTGAACCCGTACAAAGCTTCACCCCACCTAAGTCTTGAGATTTCCATCTCTTTTTTCTTAGACAGCTTTTTAGCAAAGTTGTTTGGAGCGTCATTCGGAATGTTGGAAATAGCTTCTATAACTTTGATCTTCTTCCCTTTTTCGGGCTTTATTTCCATGTTAGAAACGAAGACTCTCGTTCTTTTAGAAGGCGTAGAGAAATCCTCGGCTTTGAGAACGTTGAAATAAACGTCGTAACCGGCTTTTTTAAATAGTTTGCTCAAAACGCCTTTCAGCTCAAGAATTCCGGGGACGTTTTCCATTATAAAGAAATCGGGCTTAGCTTCCTTCAAAATCCTGATGAACTCTAAGGTGAGCATACCTCTCTTATCTTTGAAAAGTCGATCTTCAGGTTTTTCAAACCTCCTCTCGTTTGCCTTCGTGAAAGCTTCGCAGGGTGGAGAGGCTATGATCATCTCGACTCCGTAATCTTTCAAAATCTTCCCGCTGAAATTCTTAACGTCCACCTGAAAAACATCGGTATCGAAGTTCTCCTTGTAAGTGTTGACAGCGTGCTTGAAATTGTCAACAGCAACAACTACCTCGAACTTTTCTTCAACAAAACCTCTTGCAAATCCTCCAGCTCCGGCGAATATATCAGCTACTTTCATCGACTCTTTTAGAATAGAATTGCTCTGCTAAAAAGGTTTTAGTAAAGATGCCGACAGCTTCCGCGCTTCCCGCGCCCTCTCGGAGCGCAGTACAACGCGGAACGGGATCGGGCTTAACTTCCGGGTTCGGAATGAGACCGGGTGTTTCCCCGATCCCTATGGCCGTCGGCGTTTTTAGTTAAAAATGAGTCGTTATTTAAGCGTTTTGGTGCTGGACTTAGGTACGATTCCTAAATTATTTTTCATTATTAAATGTGTTTCTTGGATGCGTTGAGAGCGTCGGTGAATACCCCTAAGGAAGTGCGGTTTTATTGGACAACTATGGAACTAAGATCATCCAATGGTTACGAGCTGCGTAAGGTTCGACTACCATCGTAGAATCGTTGAAGTAAAAAATATATGCTGAAAAACCCAGCGAGAATCAATGCCGGTAGTCACCCTTTACTGGGATGAGCTTGAGGAATTAGTAGGAAAAAGCAGGGAGGAGATTTTGAAAAAGCTTCCCATGCTCGGTTGCGATGTTGAGAGGGTTGAGGAGGATCACGTTGATGTTGAATTCTTTCCAAATCGTCCAGACCTTTACAGCGTTGAAGGTGTTGCGAGAGCTTTAAAAGGTTTTATGGATATCGAGTTCGGTTATATCGACTACGAGGTTAAGAAGGGGAACTGGAAGATTTACGTGGATGAGAGCGTTTTGAGAGTAAGACCGAGGATAGTTGGGTGCGTTGTTAGGAACATAAGGATTGACGACAGAGTTTTGAGGTCGATGATTGAAGTGCAGGAAGACCTTCACTGGACGATAGGAAGGAACAGGAGAAAGATGGCTATAGGAATTCACGACCTCGACAAGATTAGCTTTCCTTTGAAGTACACGGCTGTTTCTGAGGAATTCTCCTTTGTTCCCCTTGATTTTGAGGAGGAGATGAGCGTCAAGGAAATTTTGGAGAGGCATCCTAAAGGGAAGGAGTACAGATTTATTTTGGAGAAAGCTGAAGCCTACCCGATGATAATAGATTCCAAAGGTAACGCAATTTCATTCCCTCCGATAATTAATGCAGAGCTAACGAGGGTGACCGAGAGAACGACCAACCTCTTCATAGACGTTACCGGCTTCGACGAGAACGTCGACAAGGCTCTGAAAATTTTGGCTGCAATGTTCGCTGATAGGGGAGGAAAACTTGAAAGCGTTGAAATAATTTATCCGAATAAGAGGGAAGAAACACCTGACATGTCTCCGAGGGTTTTGGAGGTTAAAAAGAGCGAAATATACTCTCTTCTTGGGTTTAAGCTGAGCGATGAGGAAATAAAGCTGGCTTTGGGAAGAATGAGGTACGGCTTCGAGATTGGGGAGGAAGTTGTCAAGGTGTTCATTCCACCCTACAGAGCGGACATAATGCACGAATGGGATGTAATAGAGGATATAGCAATCGGCTACGGGTACGACAGAATTCAGCCTACCTATCCTCCAACTCCCGGAATTGGGAGAGAGCACGAGTGGTTCAAGCTGAGAGAGTTGATTAGGGAGATAATGATAGGTCTCGGCTTTACGGAGGTTATAACCTTCACCCTAACGAACGAGAAAGCGCAGTATGAGTTCATGAGGAGGAGGGCGGAACCTTGGAAGGATTTCGTTCCAGTTATGCATCCTTTAACTGAGGAGCACACGATAATCAGAACGGACATCCTTCCGAAGCTCCTTGAGGTTTTGGCGAACAACAAACACCATGCGATGCCCCAGAAGATATTCGAAGTTGGAGATGTCGTAGTGAATTTGAAGAACAGATTAAGGCTCGCTGCTTGCGTGACTCACTCTAAAGCGAACTTCTCGGAGATAAGGAGCTACGTTCAGGCTTTGATGAGGGAGCTCGACCTTGAGTGGGATGTTAAGGAAAGCGAGGACGAGGCTTTCATAAAAGGAAGGAGAGCGGACATAATAGTTAGAGGAAAGAAAATAGGGGTTTTCGGGGAAATTCATCCTGAGGTTTTGGAGAAATTCGATTTGTCGAATCCCGTTGCAGCTTTCGAGATTGATTTGAGTGAGATCTTCGATACCGGCTACATCATTTAGGGCAAAGGTTTTTACACTCAATTTTTCTGCTTTAGTCGATGTTCGACATAACGAAAAAGCCTTTCATAGTGTTCTGGGAACTAACGAGAGCCTGTATGCTTGCTTGTAAGCATTGCAGGGCGAAAGCTCAGAAGAAAAGACACCCAGACGAGCTTACGACTGAAGAAGCTTACAAGGTCGTTGATCAGCTAAGGGAATTTGGTGAACCGTATCCTCTCCTCGTTATAACGGGCGGAGATCCGCTGATGAGGGACGACGTTTTTGACATCATTGAATACGCAAGCAAAAGCGGGATTAGGACGGCAATAGCTTTCAGTGGAACTAAACTTGCGACGAAGCAGAGATTGGAGAAGTTAAAAGAAGCCGGAGTTGCGAGGATTGCGATAAGCTTAGACGGTAGCACTTCGGAAATTCACGACTACTTTAGAGGAGTAACCGGAACTTTTGAAACGAGCTTGGAGATACTTGAAATGGCTAAGGAAATCGGAATTTCGAGACAGATAAACACAACCGTGACTACCTTCAACATGCTCGACTTGCCGAACATAATGAGAATAGGAATAGATTACGAGATAGCTTTGTGGGACGTCTTTTTCATCGTACCAACTGGAAGGGCTAAAGTTGAGTACATGCCCTCTTCGCAAGAATTCGAGGACGTTTTGAACTTCCTGTACGATGTTTCGAAGCTCACTCCTCTTAACGTTAAAAGCTCGGCAGCCACTCATCTAAGAAGAGTTGAGCAGATGAGGGATAAGGGAATTTACGATCTGCCTCGTGGAGAGCTTTATTACAAGCTGAGGTCGAAGCTGGATGGATTCGAGGCTAAACCAAAGGAAATAGTTTCTGGAGCTTACGGAAGGAGCTTAGCAGACGGAATCAGAAGGATGATGGGTATAACCGATGGAAGAGGAATGTTCTTCATCAGCCACATAGGCGAAGTTTATCCGAGTGGATTTCTGCCAATTCAGGCTGGAAATGTAAGGGAAAAAAGTTTGAAAGAGATATACATGAACTCCAAGATATTCGTCGAATTAAAGAATCCCGACATGCTGAAAGGGAAATGCGGGATTTGCGAATACAGAAGAATCTGCGGTGGTAGTAGAGCGAGAGCTTACGCTATGACCGGCGACTACCTTGCTGAAGAGCCAAGGTGCATATACATTCCCAAGAAAGCGAGGCAGTAAGCTTTATCAATTTTCCTTCGAAATTTTGAGTTGAAGATGTTCTACGAAATTGAAGAAATCAAAAGGAGGAGGAAGAAATTAGGGTTGACGCAAAAAAAGCTGGCTGAGCTTGTTGGAGTTAGCCAACCTCTTATAGCAAGGCTCGAAAGCGGAGACCTTGATCCAAAGCTCTCTCTCATAAAAAAGATATTCAAAGTTCTCGACGAGCTTGAGGGAAAAATGACAGCTAAGAAAATAATGAATCCGAACGTCATCTTTGCTTCTCCAAACGACACGGCAAAGAAAATTATAGAGATAATGTGGGAGAAAGGTATTTCCCAGATCCCGGTCATCGAGAGGGGGAAGGTTGTCGGAACCGTAACGGAATCAGCTATAATAAAAAGAATGATCGAAAAAGGGGCGGATTCTCTCGTTGAAATAAAGGTTAGGGAGATAATGGAAGACCCTCTTCCGGCAATACCTCCGGACGAGTCTCTTGAAAACATTTCCAAGATGCTTTTAAACAGCCCAGCTGTTTTGGTGGTTGAGAAAGATAAGATACTTGGGATAATTACAAAACACGATGTCATGAAGGTGATTAAGGGATGAATTTCAAGCACATCTTCTGGTTTGAAATGGCGGACTACGAAAAAATAGAGTATCTGAGGAAGTTTAGCGTAGCAGTTATAGGAAGCAGAATGCTCGCAGAAATCCTTTGGAGATGCGGAGTTGGTTGTATAAGGTACATAGGGGATGTCGTCACACCAATGGACGTTCGAATTGACCCCACTTACGACTATCTCGATGCAAACGACTATGACGTGATGCATCCAAATCCGGACAGCTGCGTGATAAGTTATCCCTACCCCCACGACTACAAAGAATTGAAAAGACAACTGAGGGGGATAGACGTCGTCGTCGCCCACAAATACGAGGATGTGGCAGCGAAAATTGCTGAAGAGCTTGGTGTCCCATTCATTCCTAAAATAATCACAACCTTTCTTCCAGACGGCGTTAGCTTTTTCGAAGTCAAGATGCCGCAGATTGAAGAAAATCCGATCTCTTACTCCATAACTTGCAGCATCCAAGCAGGGGAGATTATGAGGATATTTACCGGCTACGAATTGCCTGTTATTGCTCCGGAGGCTTACGTTGTTGACTTAAAATCAAAAAGTTATTTAAAAAAGGTGGAGCTTGAGAGGATATGATCATAAGAACACCCTCAAGGATTCACGTTACTCTGATAGACTTAAACGGTGAAATAGGCAGGATCGATGGGGGAGTGGGTTTCGCTCTTGAGGAACCTTACATAAAAATTAGAGCCGAAAAAGCGGAGGATGTAAAGATAGCGGGCGAGTCTTTTAATAGGGACAGGTTTGAATACGTCGCAAAAATTTTCAAAGAGAGGTTTGGAAGAGGGATAAAAATCGAGGTCATTTCCGATTACAAGCCTCATGTTGGTTTGGGTAGCGGAACTCAGATAAGTCTGGCAGTGGGGAAAGCTTATTCCGAACTGTACGGATTGAACCTAAGCACGAGAGAAATAGCAAGAATAACCAAGAGGGGAGGGACTTCTGGAATAGGCGTTGCCGCTTTTGAGTTTGGCGGCTTTATAGTTGACGGAGGGCATTCGAAAAAAGTTAAGAACAGCTTTTTACCTTCCGCTTTCAGCAACGCCCCTCCAGCCCCTCTCATTTCGAGACTCGATTTTCCCGATTGGGAAATTTGCTTGATAATTCCGGAAAAGAAGGGATTTTTTGGGAAGAAAGAAGTCGATTTGTTTGAGAAAAACACTCCGGTAAAAATTGAAGAGGTTAGGGAACTTTGCCACATAATACTGATGAAGCTCCTTCCGGCTGTGGCAGAGAAAGATCTTGAGGAGTTTTCTTCAGCGATTTCGAGAATCCAGGAAATCGGATTTAAAAAAGCTGAGGTAAATCAGTACGGAGAGGAGTTCAGAAAGCTAATGAAGAAGTTACAAGAGCTTGGGGCTTGCGGGATGAGCTCCACTGGACCGACACTATATCTTGTATCAGAAAAAATAAATATCGATGAAGTTAAAGAGATCGTAAACGGTTACGATGTGGAGTTAATTTTAACAAAGGGGAGAAACAGGGGGGCTGAAGTTGAAGTATAACCTCTGGTGCGGAGAATATGACGGAAAGCTGAAACTGTCAAAGGACTTTGCGAAATCCTTTGCGAAAGCGAAAAATCCCAGTCCAGTTCCGGAAGAAGCTTTTGAAGAGGCTAAGGAAAAAGTCAAAAATTATTACGAAGTCCTCAGAAGGGTTGCGATAGAGGTTACGGAAAGAAAAGTTGAGAGGGAGCTAAGAAGGGAGGATAGATACGTCATAATGCTCGTTAAAGCTTTGGATGAACTTAACGAAGCTATAAATCTGCTCGAAGAGAAGTATAGGGATCTCGTGGAAGTTAAGACGTCGGAAATTTCTGAGGAATTTGAAGAGAGAATTAGGGGGTTAAAAGAGCTGAGAAGAAGAATTGAGAGGGAAATCGATGAGGTCATGGGTAAAATAGCACCGAATCTAACCGAAATACTCGGAGCTAAGATCGCTGCGAGGCTTTTAGAGAGGGCGGGAAGCATGGAAAAGCTTGCAATTCTTCCGGCAAGCACGATACAGATTATTGGAGCTGAGAAATCCCTGTTCAAAGCTTTGACGAGAATTAGGAAGGGTAAGAAAGCTAAAATACCCAAGCACGGAATAATATTTCAGCATCCTTTCATAAGATCTCTCCCCAAGAGGAAAAGAGGAAAAATGGCGAGGTTTATGGCTGGAAAGCTTGCTATAGCTGCTAAACTCGATTACTTTAGCGGAGAGTTGAAGGAAGAACTCGCGGAGGAGGTTAGGAGGAAGTATGAAGAACTTGCAAGAGCTTGAGGAGGTTTTACCTAACACGTACTTCATTCAGGTTAACGGAAAGAGACTTTTAGCGACGAAGAGTAAGTATCCTCCCTTTTACGGGGAGAGAAAGTACGGAGAGTATAGAGAGTGGATTCCCACGAGGAGCAAGCTTTCTGCGGCGATAATAAAGGGGTTGAGACCGAAGATTAAAGAAGATACGAAAATCCTTTACCTTGGAGCAGCTTCAGGAACGACAGTGAGCCACCTTTCGGATATCGTTGAAGAGGGCGTTATTTACGCTGTTGAATACTCCGCAAAGCCCTTCGTGAAATTCCTTGAACTTGCCAAAGAGAGGAGAAATATCGTTCCCCTCCTTGAAGATGCGAGAAAGCCGGAGAATTACTCTGGAATAGTCGAAAAAGTCGATTTTATTTATCAAGATATAGCTCAGAGGGACCAAATAGACATTTTCATTAAAAATGCAGAGTTCTTTTTGAAGAAGGGGGGAATTGGGATAATAATGGTTAAAGCGAGAAGTATAGATTCGACTCTCGAACCTGAAAAAATTTTCAAAAACGTTGAAAAGGAGTTAAAAAGGAAATTCGACCTGCTATCTAAAATCGACATCCAGAGTTATCACAAAGACCATGTCTGCTTTTACCTAAGGTGGAGGGGATGAGGCAACGCTTCGTTCTCGACACTACAGCAATAACCGATACTGGCATGAGGGAAAAGGAGGGTTTCGAAGACCTATGCCATTCGGCAAGCGAAATTCTGGATTTGATCGCTAAAGCGAGAATGAAGCTGGATATAAGCTGCTACATTCCCTATCCCTCTGTTTACACCGAGCTTATAAGTTTTCTGAAGAGGTACAACTGCTCCGAGGAGGTAATAATCAAGATCGACACGTGGCTGATCAAGAAAACGCCAAGCAGAATAGAGGTAATGATTCCGGCGGCAATTTTTTACGAATACGTTCTTACTATGAGACAGAAGATTAACAAGGGCAGGAGGATAGCTGAGGACTTTATCTGGGAAAGTTCGGCTGTAACGTCTAAGGTAAAACCAGAGGAGCTTAGAAAGGAGATAGGTGAACTCATTTCGAGATTCAGGGAGAAGTACAGGGCAGCGCTACGCCACGGAATTCTTGACTCTTCTCCGGATATAGATGTTCTCCTCTTGGCTAAAGAGCTTGACGCAGCGGTAGTTAGTAGTGATGAGGGAATAAAGAGGTGGGCTGAGCTGATGGGTTTGAGATTCGTGGAGGCGATAAAGTTTCCGAGAATGCTCAGGGAGTATTTAAGCATGTTGGAGGGAGAGAAATGAAGATAGAGAGACCGAGAGGGACGAGAGATTTCTTACCAGAAGAGATGGAGAAAAGAAGAGAGCTCGAAAAAATTTTCAGAGAAGTTGCTGAGCTTTTCGGCTATAGGGAGATTCAAACTCCGACTTTTGAACACTTAGAACTCTTCACGATAAAGTCTGGAGAGGAGATAATAAAGGAAATTTACGCTTTCAAAGATAAAGGTGGGAGGGACTTAGCGCTTCGTCCAGAGCTTACAGCCCCGGTTATGAGGATGTTCGTTAACGAGTGCTCTCATCTGCCAAAGCCTCTAAGGTTCTACTACTTCTCTAACTGCTTTAGATACGAAAGACCTCAGAAAGGAAGGTATAGAGAGTTCTGGCAGTTTGGGGCGGAGCTTATAGGAAGCAATTCCCCAGAAGCTGAGGCTGAAGTTATTTTGCTTTCTTACAGAATGCTTGAAAGGGCTGGGGTTAACTTTGAACTCAGCATAGGAGATGTGAATCTGCTCAGATATGTTCTTAGGGACATCCCAGAAAAGGAGGCTGCTATGAGGCTTATAGACAAGGAGGAATTTGAAGCCCTGAAGAGGTTGCTTGCCAAGTACGATATGGTAGAAATTTACGAAACCATTCTCCAGTTTAGAGAAATAAAAAACGTCGAAGAAGCTGAAGAGGTCATCGACTACGATTTCAGCCATCTCAAAAAAATTTGCGAAATTCTCGATGAACTCGGGCTGAGATATTTCGTCGACTTCACAGTCGCGAGAGGTTTGGATTACTATACAGGTACGGTTTTTGAGTACTACGCTGAAGGCTTAGGAGCGCAAAAGCAGGTGTGCGGGGGAGGAAGTTACAGGCTCGCAAAATTATTTGGAGGAGAAGACGTTCCGGGAACTGGATTTGCGATAGGTTTCGACAGAGTTATGGAGCTTTTCGTCAAATCCCCGAAATACGAGCCGCCGGTGGTTGTTGTTTCGCTTGTCGAGTCTAAAGAGGCTTTCAAAATAGCTGAAAGGTTTAGAGAGAATGGAGTGAAGGTAGTAGTCGATGTTATGGGGAGAAGTATGAAAAAGCAGATGAGCTTTGCAAACGACATTTCGGCTGAATACGCTGTAATCATTGGTAAAAAGGAACTTGAAAGCGGAGTTTTTTCAGTTAAGGACCTCGTTACCGGAAAGCAGAAGTCCGTGAGTTTTGAGGAGGCGGTAGAATTAATCAAAAGCAAAGGGAGGATCGACGAAGAGTAAACATCTTCCCACTCTCTTAGCTCTTTTGGCGCTCTCAAGGGTAGTCAACCTTGCGTATCTCGCCGCATCAACGATGTTTCTTCCGAGGGAGAGATTAGCAAGTAAAGCTGAGCTGTAAACGCAACCAGTCCCGTGCACTTCCTTTTCTCCAACTTCGGCTTTTATTTCGTGAAATTCCCCATCGTAAATAACGTCAACTCCTCCTATGGCTTTGCCTGTGATTATTACCGAGCATCCGTACTTCTCGGCAATTTTCTTCGCAGCTTTTTTAGCCTCTTCAACGCTTGAAATTCTCTCTCCGGAAAAGACTTCAGCTTCTCTAACGTTTGGCGTTACCACATCAACGACATCGAAAAGACTCTCGTAAATTTTTGGTTCAGCAAATCTGTATCCGGT
>WAQS01000148.1 GCA_015520115.1 Ferroglobus sp. | reverse complement strand
TAATTTTTCCTTTATTTTCCATCAGTGCAGCCATGTGACTCGTTTTTGATCCCGGAGCGGCGCAAAGATCCGCTACAACATCCCCCGGCTCGGGGTTCAGCGTTCTTGAAACGAGGCAAGAGGCAAGATCCTGAATAACGAAGAGCTCATTGTGTCCATCCAAGTAGGCTGGAGGTTTGTCGTAACTTACAACTTTGAAGACCTCCGGAAGAAACGTCTCCTCCACTATCACATCGTTCTTTTCCAAATACCTCCTCAGATTTTCCTCGCTCGTTTTTATTGTGTTCACCCTAATGTAGATCGTGTTATCCAAATTAGCTATCAAAAGTTCCTCAACATCTATCCCCAGCTTCTCAGCCATTTTGACGTACCACTCCGGGTGGAAGTACTTCAAAGCCAAATATTTAGTTCTGTCGAGCTTCTCCATCTCCCTCTTCAAATCCACCTTTTCAGCCTTCCTCAAAATAGCGTTGACAAAGGAGGCTGCTCTTATTCCAAACCTCTTTTTCGCTATCCTAACAGCGCAGTCAGTAGCTAAAGCCGGAGGAACTCTTTTGAAGAAGATCTCGTAAGTTGCTATTCTCAAAAGATTTCTCACGAAAGGTTTCACATCCTCAAGTTTCTTCGGCTTTAAAGCTTTTTCAAGAATAAAGTCTATGACGTTCCTCCTCTTAGATACTTCCATCACGTAGGCATGAACGGCTCCTCTAATTTTGTAATCAACATTCTTTCCCAAAAAGAATCTTCTAAGCAGTTCTTTTTCCGAAATAACTTCTTCGTCGAGTTTCTCAAGTATCTCCGCCGCTATCTCCTGATTTACTATTACATCACCACCATCTGCGCGTGCCAACATTCTCCTATCTTCAAAACCTTGTTTTCGTCTATTATCCCTATGGATATCGCAAGCTTTACGGCATTTTTTCCGGTTATATTGGCTATCGTAGCTTGTCTCAACGCTCTTTTAACCTCTTCCTCGTCGTAGCTTTCCTTACCGTAAAACTCTTCCTTTACCTCAATTTTTAAATCCTTTTCTCTGAAGGTCTTACCCACTAACTCCTCATCGCACACCGCTACAAGTACTTCCCCCTTGACTCTGTAGATCTTCATTCTGAACTTCATATGCTCCTTACCGAATGCTTCGCTCCGCAAGCAAGACACTTAACAAAGAGTATTCTCTCCTCCCTCACAAGCTCCGTATCCGGAGCACCACATTCTTTACAGAGAACGTAGGTTTTAACGTAATCCTCCACTTCCCTCTGGACTTCCTCTTCGGTAAACTTACCCTGAAGGACGAGCCTACCACTTTCTATAACTCCAGCCGTACCCAAAGAGCGAACAAGATACTTAAATATATGCTCCTCACTCCTGTTGAGAGCTTTAGCGATGCTTGAGAAGTTCTTGATTATCGTTTTTGTACCTTCCCTCTGCAAGGAAACCTTGGGGATCTCAAACCTCTCCCTTTTCACAACATTTTCCGGAAGCATCTTCAAAGCTCTTTCAAGAAGTTCCTCGTAACTCCTCATAATCGAGTCTCTCTATCTTACCGTAATTAAGCTTTACCTCGTTAACGAATTTTTCCGGATAATCCTCGGAGTAAAAGAGGTGTGACTTGCATTTGCAATCCGAACAACCGAAGTCCTTTATACCCTCCATAAGGTTTGCCGCGAGCTTCGCAAGTTCACATTCGCTAACGCCAACTTTGAAAGCATCGACGAACTCCGCTTCCACGCTAAGGTAATCCACATGCCACCTCATCCTCTTTTCCTTTTTCATATGCCTTCTGATCCTCTTGTTCAAACCTCTTTTTGCACTTCCAACGTAAACGTAATAACCCTTTCTGAAATCTATTTCGCCGAGCTTTCCGACTCTTATTTTCTTATCCTCCTCAAGCCTGAAAATCACGAAGTACATGAAAACGGTTTTATTCTTCACCACCTTAATACTTTCTTAATGCACGTATTGGACGCTACGGCAATAATAGCAAGGAAGAAAGTGGAAAATGCGGTGACTACTCCAGAAGTTGTTGAAGAAATAAAAGATGAGGATTCAAAGCTCTACTTGGACGTAAGCGGGATAAAAGTCGAAAAAGTCAAAGAAAAATTCGTTAAGGAGGTCTTGGAAGTTGCAAAAAAAACTGGAGACATTCACAAGCTGAGTGAAGCGGATATAAGCGTTCTTGCAAAAGCGCTGGAATATAAAGCGACGATCATCACCGACGATTACGCAGTTCAAAACGTTGCAAAAGCTTTGAAATTGAAATTTGAGCCGGTCATTCATTCCGGTATAAGAAAATCATTTAAGTGGATTAAAGTTTGTAGAGGTTGTGGTAGGAAAATTGAGTCCGACATCTGCCCAGTTTGCGGTAGCGAAGCCAAGTTGAGGAGGGTGAGAAAATGAGCAGACTTGAGGAGTTGATCGAAAAGGCGAGAAAGCTAAAGGAAAAAGGTCTCACAACCGGCGAGATAGCAGACGAGTTAAACGTGTCGAGAGAAACGGCTATATGGCTTTTAACGAGAGCTACAGCCAAGCCCTCTGACGTTTACGTTGAGCTAAACACTCTGACCTCTTCAGCTTTCAGATTGAGGAGGATAGCCGAGATATTAGCGGATATAATACTCGAAGCTGGAGAGCCGGACGTTGTGGTGGGCATAGCCACCTCTGGCATTCCCCTCGCTACAATGGTTGCCCAGGAGATAACGAGCGAGATAGCAGTATACTATCCGAAAAAGCTTAGGTGGGAGAAAGAGGAGAAGCACATTTCTGGAACTTTAAGCGAGAATTTCGCAAAGATTGACGGAAAGAGCTGCGCGATAGTTGACGATATAATGACAACTGGCTCAACGATAAAGGAGGTCATAGAGTACGTTCAGAATAAGGGAAAGGCTCTGTGCGCTGCTGTGATAGTCAACAAAACCGGCTTGGATGAGATAAACAACGTGCCGATTTACAGCCTCATTAGGATAGAGAGGCTCTAAATGAAAGTCACGGTAATAATTCCGACGTTAAACGAGGAGGAGAGCATAGGAGAAATAGTCGAGAAGTTCGTAGGAATGGGATACGAGGTTTTCGTAATAGATGGCAACAGCACCGACAAAACAAGGGAGATAGCAAAGGAAAAAGGAGCTAAAGTCGTCGTCCAAAGTGGAAAAGGAAAAGGACAGGCGGTAAAAGAGGCTTTTCAGCTTGTGGATAGCGACGTTGTCGTGCTCATAGACGGAGACGGAACTTACCTGCCGGAAGAGGTTGAAAAGCTGCTGGAACCAATAAGGAGGGATGTAGCGGATCACGTAGCTGGAAACAGACTTGAGAATTTCGAGAAAGGTGCTTTTACGAGATTGAACCTACTCGGAAACAAAATTCTGAATCTCTTCTTCAGGCTTTTCTACGGAGTCGAACTCTACGACATCCTAACCGGATATAGGGCGATGAAAAAAGAAGTCTACAAATCCTTCGAACTTGAAAAGACGGGATTTGAAATAGAGGCTGAGATGACAGTAGAGACTATAGCCAACGGTTTCAGGATTTTGGAAGTTCCGATAACCTACAAAAAAAGAAAAGGCAGAACGAAGCTCAGACCGATAAAGGACGGAGTCAGAATCGCTCTGACGTTATATTCACTGCTAAAGAAGTACAGTCCGGGGAGGTACTTCTACTTCATCGGAGGACTTCTACTCTTCCTTGGACTAATTACCGGAGCTATAACGGTTTACGACTGGTTCAGAAAGATTACCCACTACTTGCTGGCTGTTTTAACAGCTCTATTAATAATCTCGGGATTGCAGATGATCCTAATCGGAGTCATAAGCGACGTTCTCGTGAGGAACTACGCAACTCTCAAAAGAGATATAGAGAACTTGAGGAGGGAAGTTCGTGAAAGTAGGAGAGATAGCTGAGCTTTTCAATCAAAGCATTCACGAATTGGGAAAAAAGGCGGATTCTTTCAATAACGGCTACGCAACTTTTGTTCTGAACAAGCACATCAACTACTCCAACGTATGCGAGTCAAAGTGTCCGATTTGCGCTTACCACAGCGACGACGGTTTCACAAAGAGTGTCGAGGAGGTTGTCAGAGAGGCTTTGGAAGCGGTAAAGCTCGGAGTTAAAGAGCTTCACATCGTCGGATCCCACAATCCGGAGCTTGGCGTAGAGTATTTCGAAGAGATCTTTAGAAATATCTCGGAGAAAAGCGATGCAGTGATAAAAGCTCTTACCGCCACGGAAGTTTACTATTACTCAAAGAAAGAGAAGATGAGCGTTAGAGAGTTTTTGTCCCGACTGAAAGAGGCTGGACTGAGAATGCTTCCCGGAGGAGGAGCTGAAATTCTGGCTGAGAGAGTTAGGGAAGTTGTTTCCCCAAAGAAGGCTTCAGCCGAAAGGTGGCTCAGGGTTATGAAGATTGCCCATTCTCTGGGGATTAAAAGCAACGCTACGATGCTTTTCGGACACGTAGAGAGTTACAGAGACATAGCGATTCATCTGTACAGACTCAGAAAGCTTCAGGAAAAAACAAACGGCTTTGTATCGTTCATTCCCCTTCTCTACCATCCCGAGAACACGAAACTTGGAGGGGAAAAAGCGAGCGCGGTTAAAATTCTAAAAACCATAGCCGTCTCAAGAATCGTTCTCGACAACTTTAAGGGAATAAAAGCGTACTGGGTTATGCTGGGGGAAGATTTGGCGACTTTAGCTTTAAATTACGGAGCAAACGATGTTGACGGAACAGTTTTGGGGGAGAAAATAGCTCACTCTGCTGGAGCGAGAACGCCAAGAGCGATGACGGTAGAAAGGCTCGTGAAAATGATAAAAAGAGCCGGGAAAATTCCGGCTGAGAGAGACTCATTCTTTAACGTGATAAAATGCTACGAATAGGCAAGTTCGGATTCATCAACAACTTTCTGGCTTATTACAAGTTGGAAAAAGAGGGAAAATACGAAATCGTTGAAGCAGATCCCAAAACGCTTGCCGAACTTTTCGAGAAAGACTATGTTGACTATGCACCAGTTCCAAGCTATTACTACCTCAAGAGAAAGCCAAAAAGGCATAAGTTCTGCGTAGCTTCGGACGGAGAGGTTTACAGCGTAGTTGTTGTTTCCAAGGGAAAAAAGCTCGGAGAGAAAATCGCAGCCACAACCAAGTCGATGACATCGGTGAACATGCTCAAAATAATAATTGAAGAGAACGGTTTAAAGAGCGAAGTCGTTCAAGTGAACGGAAGCTATAGAGAGATTCTGAAAAATTACGAGAGTGCTCTCTTAATTGGAGATGAAGCGATAAAAGCGAGAATGGTTTACAGAGTCTCCATGGACATAGGAGAGGAGTGGAAGGATTTGACCGGCTTTCCTGCGGTATTCGGCGTGGCTGTTTCGAAGAAGGAAAGCGGAAATGAGATAGACGAAAATGTCTTAAATTCCGTTAGATGGGGTAGGAAAAACCTTGATGTTGTTGTAGAGGAGGCAAGCAGAAAATTCAGACTTCCAGAAGAATTCCTTGAAACGTATTTCGAGGCTTTGATTCACGAGATGGGGAAGAAAGAAGAGAGGGGGTTGAGAGAATATGAAGAGCTGTGTAAAGTCCACGGACTACTATGACCTCTTTTCGATGAGCCTTCACGAATTGGGGGAAATCGCTGATAAAATAAGAAAAGAAAGATGCGGAGAACTCGTAACTTTTGTTGTGGACACGAATATAAATTACACGAACGTATGCGTTTCGAAGTGCAAGTTCTGCGCTTTTTATGCGAGAGATGAAAGCGAAGCATTCGTTCTCTCGGAAAAAGACATTTTAAGGAAAGTTGCCAAAGCCGTTGAGTTCGGAGCAACTCAGATTCTCATGCAGGGTGGATTGAATCCAGAACTTGACTTGGCTTGGTTCGAAAAGATTTTCTCCTCGATAAAAGAGAAGTTTCCCTCCGTTCACATCCACAGCCTTTCTCCTCCAGAGATAATATTCTTAGCGAAGCTTGAAGGGTTGAACTTCGAAGAGGTTCTACTCAGGCTTAAAAAAGCCGGACTCGACTCTCTTCCCGGAGGAGGAGCCGAGATTCTTTCCGATAGAGTTAGAACGATGCTGAGCAAAAAAGGGAAGAGCGATGAGTGGCTTGAAGTGATGAGGACTGCTCACGAACTTGGGATTCCAACAACAGCAACGATGATGTTCGGACACGTAGAAAAAGAGGAGGAAATAATCGAGCATTTGCTGAAAATCAGAGAGCTTCAAGAAGAAACGAGAGGTTTCACAGCCTTCATTCCTTGGACTTTCCAGCCGGGAAGAAGCGAGTTGAAAGTTGAGAAAGCATCTCCAGTGAAGTACCTGAAGGTTGTAGCAATCTCAAGGATCGTTCTCGACAATTTCAGAAACATACAGGCTTCTTGGCTCTCTCAGGGATTTGATGTCGCTTCTCTTTCGTTGCATTTCGGAGCGAACGACTTCGGAGGGACGTTGCTTGAGGAAAAAGTGATAAGCTCAACAGGAAAGAAGCATACCCCAGCCAGAGTGGAGCAAATAGTGAAAGCTATAAGAAAAGCCGGCAGAATTCCAGCGAGGAGAGACACGTACTACAACATTTTCGAAGTTTATGCGTGATAACATTTATCAAAGG
>WAQS01000147.1 GCA_015520115.1 Ferroglobus sp. | reverse complement strand
GTTATCACCGGCATACTGAGCATAAAGAGTACTGAAAAAGCGTGGATCTTAGGTTCTTTCTCCGGAATCAGTTCTTTCGAGTACAAATAATAAAGGAGCGAAGAGAGTATGAGAAGTATCAATGGTTGTAAGATTGAGAGGGAAAAAGCGTCGATCGAAGAAATTTTCATCACAAGCGAGCTGAAGAGTCTGAAACCGAAGGGGTAACTCGTTTTAGTGAAGTAATCGTTTTGGAGTTTGTTGTAGAATTCTTCAAGAGAGTTAGTTTCGTAGAAGATTCTCGTGTAGAAAATGTGTGCGTAGGAATCTGTTCCATGAGGTATGTAGAAAAATATTGTCGGAGCGATGAAGCCTACGAAGACTAAAAGTGCTAAAACGACGATAAACGGGTCTACGTTCAAACTTTTTAGGTTTAAATTTAAAATTTTTTTTATATTATTGATTTCCATGTGTACGAACCTCGGTTAACCTTAATAGATAAACAAAGTGGTATAAATGTTTAACGGAAGTTTTATATCTCAGAAAAGCAATAGAAAAGCTTTTTTACTCACCATTACAACTATTATCATGAGATGGGACCTGACCTTAGTGGGGTTAATTCTTCTGATAGGTTTACTATTCCAGCCAGTCACTGCTCAGAACTATGAATTGTCTTTCGATATTAAAGGCTACTGGTATCCGACGACAGCGAAGCTGGAGATTTACCTTGAAGACCAGTTAATAAAGACGTTTAGAGCTACCGACTTCCCGAGGAGCGGTGGAAGAGCACCTCCAGTAGATCCGATGCACGTCGTGGTGGATTTGGGGGATGCCTACGGTAAAAGGGTGAAGATAAGGTACGTCAGTCTCGCTGGCGGAGGATGGATTCTTCTTGACAACGTCACGGTGACGAAAAATGGCTCCCAGTTAAGAGTGGCTCCGTGGCAGATCAACGTGAATCCGCCCGACAGCGGAATAGAGGCGAAAAAGATTTTCGGTAGAGAAAAGAGGCTTGTTTTCATAGAGGTCAACAACGAGAGAAAAAGCGGAAGTTATGCGGAATTTATCTCTCAGCCGATTACCGATGCACCGGAACTTGAGGTAAAGCCGTCTTACATCGCTTTCGATCCGGAAACTCCCTACAGCAAACCAACATCGGTGACCATTTCTGCAGAGGTCAGAAACGTTGGAAGTTTGGATGCAAAAAACGTGAAGCTTGAACTCTGGATAAACGACGAAAAGGTTAGTGAAACGGAAAGTTTCTCTGTTCCCGCTGGTGGGAGCGTTAGAAAGACACTTGGAGTTTATGATTACAGAGATGGCATCGTGAAGGTCGAAGTTAGGGTAGTCTCTCCTGAAGATGTCCTTGAGGAGAACAACCGGGCTGTGAGGTTCCTTGTTCCTGCTCATCCGTACATGCTTTTCAGCGACGTTTCGCAGATTCCGATTGTAAAATACAAGGATGTCGAACCTTACAAGAGTTGGAGGAAGTTTCTCATAGGAAGAGCGAATTCCTACCTTGACGACGATCTAACCTACGCTTCTTACAAGGGTAGAAAGATATTGGCTCTCGCATTTGCCTACCTATTGACTGGAGATGAAAGATACGCTAAAAAGGCAACTGAAGCTCTTTTAACGGCTGGAAAGGAGGTGGAAGGAAAGACTATTTACGGAGGAACCGAACACATATACCTGAGAGCTGAGAAGAATGCTTTATACTACGCTTTGGCTTTCGACTTCCTCAGAGAATATCTCTACAAGACAAATAAAACACAGTACCGCATGATCGAAAACAGATTAGCTGAGATTGCAAAAGAAATAAGGTGGAAAGTCTACATATACCACGTTTACAACTACAAAGAATCATTGCCAAGAGAAGGTAATCTGGCTGATCCGAACAACCACATGCTTGTGGAAAATCCGATTCTTATCGTTGTAATGTCGTCGCTGCTCGGATACAACGGCGAGTATTTGGATTACCTCAATCCGTATCAATCGATAAGAGATGCGATGAAGAATCTTTTCTTCGAATCTGTAACGGGTGCTCCGTATCCGGCGGCGATGATAGTACATCTACCGGGAGGTTTCACTTATCAGGGGCAGTACAGAGGGCAATATGCGAAAACTCTGGCGATAGGTGTTATGACGTATTATAAACTCTTTGGCGACGATTTGATCAACGATTTAGCAAGAGGTATCTTCGATCAGCCTGTGTGGCATGCAGATCCAACTGGAGGCGAGCCAAACAACAAGGGTTTGAGGTCTGGAGGGGTCGCTTGGCACGAGCAGTGGATAGTAGTTGATCTTTACGACGGACAGGACAAGCTCAACCACCAGTGGTACATAAACCACGTGTTGATGAAGAAGGGGTTACAAGCTGGTGGAATATTCGGAGATGTAAACAAGGCGATATTTCCGGGGATATTTTACGACTATACACTGCCGGAAAGCGAACCTAAGTGGAACGGTACTTATTCCTACTTCTCGAAAGCCAACGCTAAAGCGATTTTCAGAAACGGGAGAGACGGGAATGAGCTTTGGCTCAAACTTTACGGGCACAACCATCCGATATGGAGTTCCGCAACGACAAGCAGAACGTATCATGGAGCTTATTCCCTCTGGGCTAAGGGAGCTTAT
>WAQS01000146.1 GCA_015520115.1 Ferroglobus sp. | reverse complement strand
CTGGACATCCGAAGAGAGTGGCTGAGAACTACGAGAAGTACAAGTACTGGTTCAGGATAAGTCAGAACAACGGAACGACTTTTGCTTGGGACATAGCTGGAATGATCGACTATCTTAGAAGTAAGGGTTACGAGGTTAACAAGGTCTACATAATAAGAGACGAGCACATCTGGACTGACTTCGTCATGAAAGATCTCACTCCACTCCTTGAGGAGAGGGGTATTGAGATCGTTGGAGATGCGAAAGTCGGAAGAGGTTATACCGAATACGAGCAGCTCCTTATCGATGCTGAAGATAAGGGAGCAGATTTAGTCATTCCAATACTGGCTATAGCCGGAACAGGCGATGTCCTTGTTAAGCAGTGGGCTGAGTTACAGCCGAAGTTCCTCTTAGCTGGACACGACTTGGCTGCTATAGACTACAAGTTCTACGAAAAGACGGAGGGAGCTGCTGAGTACTACATATTCCTTGCTGATGGTGGAGTCTTAGTTACAGCTCCTCCAACCGAGATGGCTAAGAAGTTCGTCGAGGCTTACAAGGAGAAATATGGACACTATCCTGAGTCTCACCAAGCCTACGGAGCTTACGATGCAGTTTACATCTACAAGATGGCTGTTGAAGCAGCTTACAAAGCTGGAGAAGAGAATCCGTTCGACCCAGATGTCGTAGTGAAATACCTTGAGCAGTTCAAGCCAGGAAATCCAGCTAAGCTCACAAGAAACGTCGCATTCCACAAGAACCACGCGTTAGTCTGGGGAGACGAGTACGTGAGGAACTGGGTTAGCCAGTGGCAGGACGGAAAGCAGTGCATCCTTTACCCGGAGACCGTTGCAACTTGTGACTTGAAATTGCCACCTTGGCTTGAGTGAAGATTTAACTTTGTAAAATATTTCCGAAAATTTTTTATTTTTTGTAATGTCGTGATTAAGTATGATTGAAGACATTGTCAGGATACTTATCTACGGTGCAGTTATAAGTGGAATGTGGGCTCTGGTTTCCTCAGGCTTCACGCTCATTTTCGGAGTCTCAAGGATTCTCAACTTCGCCCATGGAACGTTTTTCGTTTTGGCTGCTTATTTTGCGATAACATTTTACAAAAGCGGATTAAACCTTTATCTCTCCGTCGTTCTCGGAGTTCTTTTGATAGGTGTTTTGGCAGTCGCAATCTATAGATTTTTGCTCGCCCCGATAAGAGAACACGAAGTTATGGTCATAATCGTAACACTCGCTTTAGCCTTGCTTTTCGAGCAGATCATCCTGCTCACCTACGGAGAACACGGAGTAAGTTTGCCGAGCTTCGTCAAAGGGGTTGTGAGAATATACGATGTCCCAGTCACGTATAAAAGAATTTTAGCTTTTGTCTGCTCGATAATAATTCTTGTGATCCTTGAGATATTCATAAACAAAACGAGGACAGGAAAGATGATCAATGCTGCTTCCCAAAACTACGAAGGAGCTATGTTAATCGGCATAAACGTGGAAAGAATTTTCATGGTTACGATGTTCATCTCAGCAATTTTAGCGGGCTTTGCCGGGATATTTTACGCTCAGATATTCTCAGCCAATCCTTTTGCGGCGATAAAATCCCTGATTTTCGCTTTCGCAATAGTCATCCTGGGAGGACTCGGTAGCGTGAAGGGGAGTATAGTAGCTTCGTTCATCGTTGGCTACGTCTTAGCAACTACGATCGTTTTTCTTGGGGCGAGGTGGGCTGAGTTCGTTGTCATGCTTTTGATAATTGCCGTGTTGATATTCAAACCAACAGGACTCTTCGGGGTGGAAGAATGAAGGGGTTGAAGAATTACCTTGTAGGAATAATCGGTTTGATAATCGCCCTGACCTTGCCGTTTTACATTCCGAGCGGATACCTCTTCTTATTCGGTATGCTTTTCCTTTTCCTCATCCTTGTCATAAGCTGGGACGTAATAGTCGGTTACACCGGTCAAGTAAATCTTGGGCATACCGTCTTTGTTGGGCTCGGAGCATATACAGCGGCTTTACTCCAAGTTCCATCGAGACTTGAAAGCATCTCTCCGGTTTTGGCATCTCTTCCTCCTCAGAATCAGTTTTTATCAATTCTGATCGGTGGCATCGTCGCAGCCCTTTTCGGAGCTGCGATAGGGTTCGTGACTTTAAGGTTAAAGGGTTACTACTTCGCTTTAGTCACGGCAATTCTCCCTCTCGTTTTCATTCAGAGCGTTTACGTATTTTCAGACGTTTTCGGTGGGGAAGAAGGTTTTTCAATTGGTTTGGAGAGAGCATTATCGACTTCTCCTGTGGTTAGATATTACATAGCCTTTGCGATCTTTCTGATTTGTTTTCTGGCTATAAGATACATCGTCAAAAGCGATTTGGGCTACAGATTCATGGCGGTTAGGGATGATGAGGAACTGGCTGAAGCTTTGGGAATAGATGTTGTGAAGTACAAAGTTTTGTCTTTTACGATAAGTTCTTTCTTTGCCGGAATTGCTGGAGCAACGATGGTTCTCTATAGAATAACAGCCGGTCCGGATTTGTATGACATTCCGTTAATGCTTATGATAATTCTTTCCGCAGTCCTTGGAGGGCTTGGAACTCTCTACGGACCTCTAATTGGTGGGATTATAATTTACTTGCTGAAGAACCTCTTCCTAAAGACGATGATTCCGCAGGGTGCTTTTGTGAACGACGAAATCGTGCTTTACGCAATTTTGATAGCAGTCGCTTTGCTATTCCCAGAGGGAATGTGGCACAGAGTCAAGAGTAT
>WAQS01000145.1 GCA_015520115.1 Ferroglobus sp. | reverse complement strand
TCCTTGATGTCGATCCAGAAATTGCCTTAAAAAGGATAGAAAACAGAAAAAAGCTGACACCCTTCGAGGATCTGGATTACCTTAAAAAGGTTCGGGAAATATTCTTGTCAATCAAACGACCGGAGATAAGGGTTGTTGATGCTTCGAGAAGTTTGGACGACGTTAAGGATGAGGTAATTTACCACGTCTTAGAGCTTCTTTCGTCCAGAGGATCCTTTCTGGAGTTAAGATTACGTCGCACCTGACGTCGTGCTCTTCGGCTAAATGGGAAAAGTCCTTGTAAACTTGAATTTCATGGCACACGACAACGTAGAGAGAATTTTCGATAAGACCGTTCTTCCTTAGAAAGTCGTACTCTTGATCTCCGTATCCAGTGCCCTTTCCTATCCTGTTTCCGTTTAGATCGACCGCAACGCATCCCTGAACAAAAACGTCTACCTTGCCTATCTTTTTCAACTCTTCCACGCCGACTTCTCTTCCGTACTTCATCATGTTGGAAATCGTCGGATTGATCATCCTTTCCACAACTACGATTCCTTTAAATTTTGGTTTCGGGACTACTAAGGTCTTGCCGTCTTCAAGAACGATCTGCCTCGCTCTATGTAAAGGAGAGTCCGGGGCGACGAAGACGACTTTTGCTTTTCTGTACTCTTCCAGCTCTCTAAGTTTTTCGCAGGCTTTTTCAGCCCCAACGAAGTTTGGAATTCTTCCCTTTGGAGGAGGGAATCTGGAAAACTTTTCTATTTTCCTCCAGACTTCTTCTCTTATTTCACTCTTGCTTCTCATCTACGAGAACTCTCAAAAGATTCTTGTCCGGCAAAATTCCGACAACTCTTCCGTTGGCATCTATAACCGGAATGAAGTCGAGATCGTTCTTTACCATTTCCTTAGCAGCTTTACTCACAGAAGTTTGCGGATAAACGAAGACAGCCTTTTTCATGAATTTCTTGGCGGGCTCTTTTGGGAGCTTTAAAACGCTTACTTCAAAATACTTTACGCTGTAGTCCCTTATCGATTCCCAGCTCCAAGCATCGTCAAAATCACTCGATGAGGTGTACTGGGTGGATTCGAGAAACTCCTCTATTAGAGTTTCGGTCAAAAGAATTTTCTCGTCTATGATTCCGACGATAGAAGCGTTATCGTCAAGAACTGGACAGAATTCAACGTTTGCGAGCCTCATAACTTCTCCGGCAACATTTAAGGGAGTCTCCTGCCAAACGCATACGGCGTTAGGATTTATGAAATCTCTAACCGGTTTGTCTACCCCCATTTCGCTAATCTCCTCTATAATATCCCTCACGGTAATTATCCCAACGAGCTTTCCATCCTCTACAACAGGAAGTCTCCTGAAGTGCGTATCGAGCAAAATTCTCGCCACTTCTCTTAAATCGGTGTCGGGGGTGACTGTTGTCGGATTGGGAGTCATAAGGAAAGCCACCTGATCCTCGTCAACCTTTCTCAGTATGTCCTTCCTCGTGATGATTCCGACAAGCTTTCCGTCCTTGACAACCGGAACAGCTGAGATTCCGTACTTCTTGAAGAGTTCTATCACCTTATCCCTCGTGTTGGGGAGTTCGATGAATATGACCTCTTTCGTCATAACGTCCTTTGCTTTCATACCGATAGCGGAAAGGGTCTGAAAATATATAAGTTTTTCATCCAAATTCGATCTGGGCAATCATAACAACGTCACAGCTTTCTAACCTCTTCAAACTCCTTAGAAGGTTTTTAGATCTGGACAATTTGTCAATTCTTGCCACAACAAAGCTTTTTCCTCTCGCAGCAGCTCTGTAAATCTTTTCCTCTGGAATGAAGTAGGAGAGAAACTTGAACTCGTCAAGAAGTGAAGGTGTCGAAATCATGACGTTATCTGTTCCGATCATCCAGTTATCGTATTCGGAAAGCATTTTTAGATTTTCAAGGTTTAAAAGCCCGAAGAAAGCGTTAGATCTTGCACAAGAGACGATGGCTATTCCCTCGTCCATCGCTTTTTTTAACGAACTTTTATCAGCC
>WAQS01000144.1 GCA_015520115.1 Ferroglobus sp. | reverse complement strand
GCCGTATTCAGAGCTAAAGTTCAGAGCGGTGGGAGAATTTCCATTCCCGAAGCTGACAGGCAAGCTTTGAACATAAAAGAGGGCGACGTAGTTAAAGTTATAATAGTTAAGGAGGGAGGTGATTAGAATGGAGTTTAAAGACTTTTTGGAAACTATGAGAGGATTTTATAAAATGGGATTTGGAATTAGTAAGACGAGCCTTGATTTAATAAAAGTGGCTGCAGACAGCTATGTTAGTCTATACGAAGTCTATCTGAGGCAGATAGTTCCGAGCGAAGTTTTCGAAAGCATAAAGAAGTCGATCGACCTCTACGCTGAATCACAGGCTAAGGTTTTTGAAAACTTCAGAAAATTGCTCGACCAGCTCGAAAAACAGCAGGACGAAGTTTTTAGAAGAATGATAGAGATTAGCGAGAAAGTTCAGAAGAAAAAAGAATGATTTTCCCATTTTTCTCCAAATCTTTTTGAGCAAAATTTTTTTATAATATTTTTGTTCAAAATATACTGATAGGTGATAGGGTGATAGAACGGGTCGCTTTTGAGGAGGAGATTATTGAAGTTTTCAAAAAACTGCCCAAGGAATCTTTTGAACTCCTTTTGAGGAACATCTCAATTAGAGAGCACCTTGAGAACTTGTGGAAAAAATATGAGATAACGGGAAAGGTCAAAAAGGATGAGGAGTTCAGCAAAATTTTCGATGAAATCTTCAGGTTCTTCTTTCGACCTCTTGAGATTTTCTTAGCTGGAGAGCAATATTTCAAGTACATTTTACCGAAGCCTGATGTGATAAGGCTTTTCGAAAGCCAGAGGGAGTTGTTCGAAGCTTACGAGGACTTCATTCTCTCGCTAATTTCCCATATGAGAATAACTTCGGAAATTTTGATGGGCTTTACCTTTACCGAAACCGCAAAAAGTCTGACGGAGAGCTTCGTTAAGAAGTGGTGGGATTTTGCAAGAAGAAGTTACAAGATAGAGCTTGACAGTTATAGGATCGCAAGTGAATACCCGTTCATAATTTCTAAAGAGGCTTCCAACGACTTGTTTAAAGCTGCTGAACATTGGAGCGAATTTAGAGATGCTTTCTTCGAGTTCAAAGAAATTATAACCAACACCTACGATCAATCCGTTGAAGAGTTCATCGATTTTGCGAATTCAAATAAGATTGAGAGCTTTCAAGATTTTTCAGCCAAGTTTGCTGGAATTGTCGCTAAAAACTTTGACGTCATGATAAAGTCCGAGGACTATCTGAAAGCTCAAAGAAAAATGCTCGACAACCTCATGGACTACACGTACCACACGAGAAAGTACTTTGAGTCTATTTTGGAGAGCAGTCCGCTGAATCCCTTTGCAACGATCTCTCAGATGGATGAAGCGTATAAAAGAATAATGGACTTGAAGAGGAAAGTTAAAGAGCTGGAGAAGAAAGTGAAGGAGCTGGAAGGTAAGTTGGAGGGTGTTGAAAATGTTAGAAAGTCTTAGAGAAATTGAAGTTAAGCCTTGGAGTTGCGAGTACGAAATTGTGGATGAGGACTGGCTGTTCAAGCTCCTTCACTTCAAGCCTAAGAAGAAGAGACTGCTGAAGACTCCAATTTTAATAGCTTACGCCTACATAAACCGACCGTACATTCTCGATTTACACGAAAGAGTTAGCGTTGTTAGGAGGATGCTTGAAGCGGGGTTGGATGTGTGGATGATCGACTGGGGATATCCGAAAAGAGCCGACAGATACTACGAGATAGCAGATTACGTTGACTACATCGACTACTGCGTTGAAAAAATAAAGGAGGAGAGAAAAGTTGATTCGGTCACTCTCCACGGATACTGTCTGGGTGCTACGCTTAGCGTCATATACTCCTCTCTGTATCCCAAAAACGTAAGGAACTTGGTTGTTCAAGCTCCTCCAATAAATTTCCACACGGATAACACTCTCGCTGTCTGGGCGAGAAACGTCACTCCGGAAAAAGTTTCGAGAGCGCTTGGAAATGCAAGTGGCGATTTTCTAAACATAGCATTCCTTCTTGTCGATCCGATAAGGCTTACCGTCGAAAAGTATCAGGCTCTTCTTGACAGAATCGACGATCCGAAATTCGTTCACGACTTCCTTTACATGGATCACTGGATATTCGACTCTCCAGCCATTCCGGGAAAAGTTTACGAAGAGTACATAACGAGATGGTATCATAGAAACGAGCTGATTAGAGGAGAGTACGAAGTTAGAGGTAGAAAGGTTGACCTGAAAAACATAACAATGCCGACGTTACTTCTTGTTGCCGAAAAAGATCACATAACTCCTCCAGAATGTGCCAAACCGTTTTACGAGCTGATTCCGAGCAAAGACAAATTGATGCTTACAGTCAACAAAGGTCACATCGGGCTTACGGTAAGCTCCGCTGCTCACAAAACGTTGTGGAGTGAGGCGATAAGGTGGATTGTAGAGAGGTCTAAGTAATCCCAACTAATTTATTTTTTCACTCGTCCCTCAAATTGTGCCGGAAAATTCGTTTTGAAGATGAAAAACGTTTTAAATTACCTTAACGCTAACCTAAAACCATGAGCGAGATCATGGAAATGCTCGTCAGAAGAGGATTTCTCTGGCAGTCCTTCGAAATCTACGGAGGAATGGCGGGCTTCATCGATTACGGTCCTTTGGGAAATGCAGTAAGGAGGAAACTTGAAAACCTGTGGAGAAAGTACTTCGTGATCAACGAAAGGAGCGTTGAAATAGATACACCAACGATAGGTGTTGAAGAAGTTTTCATAGCTTCGGGGCATGCTGAGGGTTTTACAGACGTTGCGATTGAATGCGAGAGTTGTGGAAGGGTTTTTAGAGCTGATCACTACATAAAGGAGAAGCTGAACATTGAAGTGGATCCGACGATAGAGAGGGTTTGGGATGTTGTTGTTGAATTTAACTTGAAATGCGAGTGCGGTGGAAATTTCAAAAAACCGTTCCACTTCAACTTAATGTTCGAAACGAAAATCGGTCCTGGGAAAGGTAAAAAGGGTTATCTCCGCCCAGAAACAGCTCAGGGTATTTTCATAGCTTTTAAAAGACTCTCAAATTACTTTAGGGACAAGTTGCCTTTCGGCGTGGCTCAAATTGGAAGGGCTTACAGAAACGAGATAAGTCCGAGGCAGGGAGTTATAAGGCTTAGAGAGTTCAATCAGGCGGAATTGGAGTTTTTCTGCCATCCCGGGGAGAAAAAGCATCCGGAATTTTACAAGTACGCCAACGATGTTGTCACCCTCGTGGACAAATTCGATAAGGAGCATAAAGTTACTTTGAAGGAGGCTGTTGAGAAGGGAATAATAGCGCACGAGCTTTTAGCGTACTTTATAGGAAAAACGAGAAGATTTTTACTTGAAGCTGGAGTTAAGGATGAGAAGCTTCGTTTTAGACAGCACAAAGACGATGAAAGAGCCCATTATGCTGTGGATTGTTGGGACGCCGAAGCTTTAACCTCCTACGGCTGGGTTGAAATTGTAGGAATAGCGGACAGAAGCGACTACGATTTAAGCAGACACACGCAGTTCAGCGGCGAGGATTTGAGTGTTTTCGTTCCGTTTAAGGAGCCTATAAAGGTAAAAAGGAAAAAGGTCGTTCCGAATTTAGCTAAACTCGGACCAGTTTACAAAGACAAAGCTAAGAAAATTGCTGAGGAGCTTGAGAAGCTCGAAAATGCTGAAGACGAAGTCGAAGTCGTTGTGGATGGTGAAAAAATAAAGCTCTCCAGAGAGTTCTATGAGATAAGAGAGGTCGAAGAGGAAGTGCACGGAGAAAGGGTAATACCGCACGTTGTAGAACCGTCTTTCGGTTTGGACAGAATTACCTACGTTTTGCTCGAGCATGCATTCGATAAAGATGTCGTTGACGGAGAGGAGAGGAGGGTGCTTAGACTGAAGAGGTGGATTGCTCCAATAGATGTGGCTGTGCTGCCTCTACTCTCAAGGGAGGAGTTCCAGAAAAAAGCTCTGGAAATCGTGGAGATGTTAAGAGAAAGTGGAATTTACACAGAATACGACGATTCGGGAAGTATAGGGAGAAGATACAGAAGGTTTGACGAGATAGGCGTTCCGTTCTGCGTTACCGTGGACCACCAAACATTCGAAGACAACACAGTGACCATAAGAGACAGAGACACGACGAAGCAAGTGAGAGTTAAGGTGGAAGAACTCGTAAGCGTTCTGAAGGAATTACTTAACAGCGAAAGGAGCATAGAGGAGTTCGGCGAAATTTTTAAAGCTTAAGAGTTTCTGAGCTTTTTCAACCTTTCACTCAACTCAACTATTTCGTTTAGAATCGAAATGATCTCCTCCATCTCCCTCAAACTGTCAGCTTTAACGAGCTTTTCCGAGAGTTTCTTCATAACTTCTGTCAGATTTTCTTCAACGTAATCGAAATTTATCGCAAATCTCGTTTTCGTAGGAGCCGCTTTTTCTTCCTTTTTTTCGACAACCTCTTTTTCCTCTTTCTCTTTTTCTCCAACCTCTCCTACCTTTTTTACGTAATTTTCCACAATCTCGTACTCCACTTTACATCCGGGACAAAACGTTTTACCCTCGTGCCTGAACAAAGGCAATCCGCAATCTTGACAGTGAAACTGAAGCATTTTTGCTCCCTTGTAAAGAAGTTCGGCTGCTTCCGAAATTTTTTTATCCACCATGAGTTTATTAGCGAACAAAGTGTAAATTTCTTTTTCGGAGGTGATGACATGAACGAAGCTCTGAAGAATGCGTTGGACATTTTGAATAAGATAATCCACGACGATTCCGTTCCGAGAAACGTTAGGAGAGTTGCAAGCGAAATAAAGGAGGAGCTAAGTTCGGGAGAAAACATAGCAGTAAAAGCCGCTACAGCCATTTCAACTCTTGAGGAGCTTTCAGCAGATCCAAACCTACCGATGCACGTAAGAACTATGATATGGAACTTAACGAGCCAGCTTGAAAGGTTGGCTGTCGAGTAGCCTTTTTCTTTCTATCTGCTTTTTACCTCCAAAAATCTCTTGATTATCAAATCGCTTTTTGCAGCGTTAATTCGAAGTTAAGAGCGTATTTTTTATCTTTCCTGTAAAATCCCATGTTGTGTATATTCGAAATTTGTACTGAGTCTTCGGGCATTTCCATTGTCGTCATCTCTGAGTTAAAAGCAACTTTTCAGAGAGATTAGCGACTCTTACGGTTCTTCGCCTCGTCATGCAAGATTTCATCAGAACTAATTCGTTTTTTTCAATGTCTATAGCAGAGAAAACGTAAAACTTCTTTTTGTTAGCTTTAACAACCGTTTCGTCAATCGCTGCGAGATTTCTTTGCTTCTTCTCAGTCGAAATTGGTAGCTTTTCTTCAAATTTCTTTACCCATTTCCAGACAGTTGTGTGGAAAATAGGACGAAACTCAAAGAGATTTTTGCAGTCCTCCTTGCCGAAGAAGTTTGGATGTAAGTTGCTATGCCAAGAATCCTGATGACGTTCGGAATCCTTTCCCTCTCAGAAAGATTAAGCTCTTCCACCAATTCTTTCAGCTTCATCAAAGTTAGTTGAAAAATATTCTGGGAGAGTAAAGTTTACGGGTCTGTTAATTCCATACTGCGATCTTATATTTGTCCGTTAGTACCGCTGATAGTAGAGCTAATTAAAGCAAGCAAAAGTCAGATTCGTCTTTACTCTTAACGAAATTTCGAGCTTTGGTTGTGAAAGCAGCTGTTAGAGATAAACGGGAAGAATTTTGAGACTCGTTTTAAGTTTTACAAAGCCGACGGACAACTTTGAAAACTTCAGAATTTGTTTAAAGAGTTTTTAATGAATTATAGTAATG
>WAQS01000143.1 GCA_015520115.1 Ferroglobus sp. | reverse complement strand
GGGTTGGAAAATTGGAAAGCTTGAAGTGGATTTCTCAGACTACGAGAACTCCTTCTTGCAAAGGGGAGAGTACTACGCCTATCCGTTCTGCGCGATAACAACAAAATTTGCCACCTTAATGAGATTTGCCGACATGCCTTGTTTGCTCGCACCCGAACCGGTAAGTATAGCGACCCTCGTTAACGCTGTGTCATTATTCCCGGAGAAACCCTTCGCTCCGGTAAGCTTGTGCAAGAACTGCGCAACAGCTCACGTTCAGCCGGCAAAGTGCGTACACTGTCTGAGCAAAAATCTCAAAATTTAAAAAATAAATTTTTGGAGCGTTACTCTATGGTTATCGCCCCGGCAGGACAGCTGTCTGCAGCTTCCTGGCAGCAATCGATATTTGCTTCGCAATCTCCAACAACCCTACTTATTCCGTTCTCGTCAAGCTTAAAAACTTCTGGACAGATCTCCTCACATAGTCCGCAGCCCGTACAGAGGCTCTCATCTACTTTAGCTGGCATGGTGAATATTTAGCGTTAAAAACTATTTAAATATTTTCAGCCCTTGAGGAATTTCTCAAAAGCACGAATTCGACTTTTGAGCCGATAAAATATAACGATTAGTCATTTTAAATATGCCCGGCAACATCTCAACTGGGAAAAATTAAAATCGTACTCCAACAACTTTTGAGAGTCATGAAGATCGGTGTATTTGTCTGTCACTGCGGATTGAACATAGCGAGAATTGTTGATGTTCAAGAAGTTGTTGATTACGCTAAAAACCTTGAAGATGTTCACTTTTCCACGGATTTAAAATACGCCTGCTCTGATAGCGGTCAGGAGGAGATTATAAAAGCTATAAAAGAAAATCAGCTTGATGCCGTTGTTATTGCCGCATGCTCTCCAAAGCTTCACGAACACACCTTTAGAAGGGCTGCGATGAGAGCTGGACTTAATCCTTATATGGTCCTTATGGCGAACATAAGGGAGCAATGTTCGTGGGTACATCAGGAGCATCCTAAAGCTGCGACGGAAAAAGCGAAGGATCTTGTCAGAATGGCTGTAGCTGCCGCAAGGAAGCTTGAGCCTTTATCAAGAAAGAGGATTGAGGTTAAGAAAAGCGCCGTTGTGATCGGTGGTGGCGTTGCTGGAATCGAAGCAGCTCTAACCCTCGCTAACGCTGGCGTGAAAGTGTATCTTATAGAAAAAGCTCCTACGATTGGAGGAAAAATGGCTACGCTTAACGAGGTTTTTCCGACAAACGACTGCTCGATATGCATATTAGCGCCTAAAATGAGCGAGACATTCAACCATGAAAACATAGAGGTCATAACAAACGCTGAAGTTCTGGAAGTCTCCGGGCATGTAGGGAATTTTAAAGTAAAAGTCAGAAAGCATCCGAGGTACGTTGATGAGGATAAATGCAAAGGCTGTATTGACGACTGCTCCTCAGTTTGTCCAGTGGAGGTGCCGAACGAGTTCGACTACACGATAGGAGTGAGAAAAGCTATATACTTGCCGATTCCCCAATCAACTCCGCTTTACGCAGCCATAGACTGGGAGCACTGCATTGGATGTAAGCTCTGCGAAAAAGCTTGCGAGCCGAAAGCTATTGACTTTAATCAGAAACCGGAAGATGTGGAGATAGAGGCGGGAGTTATCATTGTTGCGACAGGCTACAAGCCCTTCGATGCGAGAAGGAAGGAGGAGTACGGGTACGGAGTGTATAAGAATGTTATAACGACTCTCGAACTCGAAAGGCTTCTCTCAGCTTCTGGTCCAACTCTCGGCAACTTATACCGTCCTTCGGATTCCTCCGTGCCAAGGAAAATTGCGTTCATTCAATGCGTTGGGAGTAGGGATGTGAAGACGAACAAGTATTGCTCAAGGGTTTGCTGCATGGTGAGCATTAAGAATGCATACATAATAAAGGAGAGGTATCCAGATGCGGAAGTCTCAATTTTCTTTATAGATATAAGAGCCTTCGGGAGAATGTACGAGGAGTTTTTCGCACGCGCTCAGGAAAAGGGAATAAGGTTCATAAGAGGTAGAGTTGCCGAAATTTACGAGCTTGAAAACGGAAATCTCGTTTTAACCTATGAGAACACTCTTACTGGGGAAATAAGAGAAGAGGAGTTCGAACTTGTCGTTCTTTCCATTGGAATAGAAGGAAATACAGACTTAGCAAGCAAGCTTGGGATAAGCGTCGGCGAGGACGGATTTTACGATGTTGCTCATCCAAAGCTCAGACCGGCTGAAACTGATGTAAAG
>WAQS01000142.1 GCA_015520115.1 Ferroglobus sp. | reverse complement strand
GATAACCTCACAACAGCTATGACCGGTCATCAGCCACATCCCGGAGTGAGTGAAAGCATCTGCGGAGTTGAGAAGAAGAAGATCTTGATAGAGGACGTGGTTAAAGGTGTTGGAGTAGATTTCGTTGAAGTTGTGAATCCGATGAACCTTAAAAAGATGGAGGAAACGCTCAGAAGAGCTTTGGAGCATGATGGTGTCGCTGTCATCGTCGCAAGGCAACCATGCGCAATACTTTGGACGAGGGAGAGGAGGAGGAAGGGAGTTAAGATAAGACCCTTCGAAGTTACCGAAGCATGCACCCTCTGCTTGAGGTGCGTTTCGGACTTCACCTGCCCAGCGATAGTTTACGACGGGGAGAAGGTGTGGATTGACGAAGCCCTTTGCGTTGGCTGCGGAGTTTGCAGGCAGGTTTGTCCGGAAAATGCGATAAGGGTTAAAAGGACACAATAAATTATTTTATTTTGGTCATGAAGAGGGAGGAAATTTACACCCTCGTCGTCGGATTACTCGGAATTTTCGTAGGATTGGGTTTGGCGAGATTCGCTTACACAGTCATCCTCGAACCGATGAAGGAGGGATTGAACCTCAGCTACACTGAGATGGGAGTTATAGCGTCGGCAAACTTCTTTGGATACGTTCTCTTTTCGCCTTTCGTTGGTTATCTCGCTTCAAGGTTCGGATCGAAGGTAGTTGTGGTGTCAACTCTCTTCTTAGTCACGGTTACGCTATTTCTAACCTCTCTCTCCACCGGCTTCTTCGACGCAAGCGTGTACAGATTTCTCACTGGAGCCGGATCTGCCGGAGTTAACGTCGGTCTTGTGGGCTTGGCAGCAAAATGGTTCGAGATAGAGAGGAGGGGTTTTGCCCTCGGAGTGATAAACGCTGGTTCGAGCGTGGGAATAATCTTCGCCGGAATAACTCTGCCTTTAGTTATCCTCTCCTACGATTGGAGGGCAGGGTGGGTTTTTCTTGCTTTAATAAGCCTGTTCGTCACGATTCTCTCCTTGAAACTCAGAGAGACTCCGACGGAATTCGTTCCGGAGACGAAGATAGAGGTGGGAAAGGTATATAGATCGAGGAGCCTTCTAACTCTCGGCTTCTCCTACGTTTTCTTCGGGTTATCCTACATAGTTTTCGTCACATTCTACACCTCCCACCTCATCAAAATAGGAGTGGAGTATGAGATAGCGAGTGGTATGTGGTCCATTGTCGGAATTTTATCGATAATTAGCGCGATTCTCTGGGGCAAGATCTCTGATGCTATCGGAAGGAAGAAAGCTCTTTTTTCCGTCTACACGATTATGGGTGTAGCTTTCATTCTCTTCGGACTCTCAACGAATTTGCCTATGGCAATTTTAGCCACGATACTGGCTGGAGCGTCGATGCTTGCTATACCTCCCTTAGTCCAAGCCTACTGCGGAGATCTTGCTGGAAAAAGTTCAGCTTCCGCAGCCATCGGCTTTGTCACGCTATTCTTCGGAGTTGGTCAAATGGTGGGTCCGAGCGTAGCTGGCTTCTTAGCGGACATCACAGAGAGCTTCAAAATACCTTTAATTTTAGCCGGCACATTTGCGTTAATTGGTAGCGTAATCGTTAGAAAAACTTGACATTGTAAACTTTCTTTTTGGTAAAACTTAAGTATGTAAAACCATACTCGGGTTATGGAATACAAAAAAATAAGAGTGGAAAAAGATGAGAGGATTGCCAGAATAAAGATAGCGAATCCTCCAGTGAACGTCCTCGACATGGAAACGATGAAAGAGATCATCAGCGCCATTGACGAAGTTGGGAGCGTTGATGTGATCGTTTTTTCTGGAGAGGGGAAGAGTTTTAGTGCTGGGGCTGAAATAAAGGAGCACTTTCCCGACAAAGCTCCGGAGATGATCAAGTGGTTCACCCGGTTGATAGACAAAGTTCTGAGGTGCGAGGCTGTGACGGTAGCGGCAGTAAAGGGATTCGCTCTCGGAGGAGGGTTCGAGCTTGCGATAGCTTGTGATTTCGTTTTAGCTTCGAAAAACGCTAAGCTTGGCGTGCCAGAAATAACACTTGCCCACTACCCACCGGTGGCAATTGCTCTTTTACCAAGAATAATCGGATGGAAGAACGCCTATGAGATCATTCTTACCGGAGAGGCAATCACCGCTGAAAGAGCCTTCGAGATTGGATTGGTCAACAGGGTTTTCGAAGACGAGAAATTTGAGGAAGGTGTAAACGAGTTCGTGAATTCTCTCCTTGAAAAAAGCAGCGTAGCTTTAAAACTTACGAAAAAAGCTCTGTTGTTCTCCACGGAGAAAGAGTACTTGTCGCTATTCGATGTAATCAACGACATTTACTTGTCCCAGCTTGTGAAAAGCGAAGATGCAGTAGAAGGTTTGAAAGCTTTTCTGGAAAAGAGAAAGCCGGAGTGGAAAGGAAGATAGAATTAGAATTTTTAATTTTTTATTCGCTCAGGACAAATGTCTAACTGCTTTTCCTCCAAGCCAACTGCAAAGGGTAATTGCTTTTCCTATCTTTTCCCAAGTCTTTCTCGATCCGGAATCGGAAAACGAAAAAATTATTAAGTATCTACCTCTTGTCGTACATGAATTCAAGAGACCTTACGAGGTGCGTTATTACCTTATTCGCTTTCACGTCAACTCCAAGCTTTTCTCCCTCTTTGACTATCGCTCCGTTTAACGTGTCGATTTCAGTTCTTCTTTTGTTTTCCACGTCTTGCAGCATCGAAACCTTGTTGTCTTTCGTTCCGGCGAAAGCCTCGTAGACGAATTCGGCTATGTTCTCCATTTCGGGGAAGTAAATTCCCTTTGCCTTAGCAACTTCAACGACTTCTTCAGCCAACATCTTTATCAGAGCCTTCGTATCTTCGCAAGCCAGAGCTTCTACGCTCGTCATTCCGGTTATCGCAGCTACCGGGTTGCAAGCTACGTTGGCGACGAGCTTCTTCCATATTACTGGCTCTATGTCATCCACGACAACGATCTCTTCGCCGGTCTTCTTCAACTCCTCGACTATCCAGTTAAACCTATCGTTCGGCTTTTTGTCATACTTTCCTATAATCAGAAGGGGACCGTAACCTCCGACGTATCTTATCACGTTCGGCTTAACTGGCATTCCGCTGTGGGCGGTAATTCCGGCGATAACCTTCTCTTTCCCGACGACTGATGCGATTATGTCGTGAACCAGTCCGTTTTGTACGGAGAGGACCATCGTATCGTCTCCAATCATAGGCAATGCCCCTTTCGTTGCAGCTTCGGTTGCGTAACCCTTGACGGAAATCTGGACGAGATCGACGACACCAACTTCCTTGGGATCACTGGTAATGCTAACGTCATCCACGTGAACCTCTTTTCCGTCGGGCATTATTATCGTGTATCCCTCTTTTCTGTAGAGGTCAACTTTCTCCTTAACGACTTCCACGAGCGTCACATCGTGCTTTTTTCCGAAAATGTAGGCGAAGATTGTTCCAATCACCCCAGCTCCTACTATAGCAATCCTCATATTTGATTGTTATTTACAAAGTTTAAAAATTATTCGATCAAATTTGACAAAGTTTGTCAAAATACCTAAAGAATTTTACAACTTTAAGCCGGAGAGGAGCTCTCTGTAATTTCTGAAAATCAAATCCGGTTTTATCTCGTACTCTTTCAGAAAAGTCTCGTTTCTGCTGTTGAGCATCATCCAGAAGGGAATTCCGCAATTCTTGGCTGTTAGGTAGTCGAAATAGAAATCTCCGATCATTACCGCATCTTCTCTCTTCAACCCTTTCTTTTCCATCAGCTTTATTATCGGCTTTGGGGAAGGCTTTAGATCCTTTTCTCTCGTGAATACGTAATCGAAGGAAATGTCGTGCTTTTCTAACACGATCTCAACGCTTTTTCTTGAGTTTCTTGTATACAAAGCCGTTACAACGTAATTTTCTTCAAGAAACCTCAAAAAATCTTTGAAATAGGGGTAGAGCTTCGAATTTTTTGCAGCCTCAATTTCGTAGCTTTCGAGCACTTTTAGAAGCTCCTCTCTCCTTTCACTCCTCAAGATCTCTTCAAGTATCCTTTTCTGCACGCCAATCTTTCTCTTTATCTCCTCTATCGGAAGGTTGAACTCTATTATCGTTCCGTCCATGTCGAAAATTACGAGCTCCATCCTCTCAGCCTGTAGTATTCTTCGAGCATCTTCTCGAACTTCTCTCTGTCGATTGTTTTTCCAGCCGAATTTCCCCTTTGCAGTGGTTTTTCGAAGAAGAAGTTTGGCAGCTTATCATCCTCTCTCTTCAACCCCAACTTAACGTTAATCTGCCTCGCGAGGTTTATAACTTCAGCTCCAATTTTGTAGATGTCTTTGATTTCGAGTTTTTCTCCGGTAACGGCGTTGTAAAGCTCTTTTACTTCTTCTTCAAGTATCGGACCGACTTGCGGAAGAGAAACGAATCTGCATAAAACCAAGCAGTCCGCAAAGGCGTAAAAGTCTTCCAGCTTCACCAAAAGCTCGGCTTGATTTTCGTAGCTGAATCTATCAACGTATCCGCTTAAATTCGGACGGTAAATCACGCTTTTTATGTGGCAGCCTCCCCTGTAACACACAGCGTACCCTAAAGCCATTCCTAAGAGTCCTCTCGGCTCATAACCTGGCAAATCGAGCCCTTTTACTTCAGCCCCCTCAACTCCGAATT
>WAQS01000141.1 GCA_015520115.1 Ferroglobus sp. | reverse complement strand
GTACTACTTCAACAACATCGTCACTGCTCTTGTAAGCTTCCGGAGCTTCTTCAGCAAGCAAAGCTCCCTGAGTTGCTCTAACGTAGATTCCCCTTCTCTCCAATGACTGTTTAACCTGACTGCCCCTCAGCTTTCGTTTAGCCGCTGCTCTGCTGAGAACTCTCCCGCTTCCATGGCACGTTGAGCCGAAAGTTTCTTCCATAGCCTTTTCTGTTCCAACGAGAACGTAGCTTGGTGTTCCCATGCTTCCGGGGATGAGCACTGGTTGCCCTGTCTTCTTGTAATCTTCAGGTAGCTCCTCACTTCCCGGTCCGAAAGCTCTTGTCGCCCCTTTCCTGTGGACTACGACCTTCATCTTCTTTCCGTTTACATTGTGGGTTTCGAATTTAGCTATGTTATGGGCGACATCGTAGATCAAATCCATGCCCAAATCCTCTTCGCTCATCCTGAAAACCTTTTGGAACGTCTCTCTAACCCAGTGGGTGATTATCTGCCTGTTGCACCATGCGTAATTGGCTGAAGCAGCCATTCCAGCAAAGTAGTCCTGCCCCTCCTTGCTGTTTATCGGAGCGCAAGCAAGCTGTCTGTCAGGCAGGTAAATTCCGTACTTCTTTACAGCCCTCTCTAAAACTTGCAGAAAGTCTGTACAAACCTGATGTCCCAAACCTCTGCTTCCGCAGTGCACCATCACCGTCACCATGCCCTCTTCAAGTCCGAAAGCCTTGGCGATTTCTTCATCAAAAATCTTGTCAACGTACTGCACCTCAAGAAAGTGGTTTCCGCTGCCGAGAGTTCCGAGCTGAGGTCTTCCCCTGTCTCTGGCTTTCCTACTCACGACCTCCGGCTTTGCCCCGGGCATCGCACCGTTCTCTTCGCAATGCTTCAAATCTTCCTCATAGCCGTAGCCGTTTTCGACAGCCCACTTGGCTCCCGAGACGAAGATCTCGTCCAACTCTTTATCGCTAACCCTCAGCCTTCCTTCGCTTCCAACGCCAGAGGGGACTGCTACAAATAAAGCGTCAATAAGCTCCCTTATTCTCTTTCTGACCTCATCAACCTTCAGGTTCGTTCTTATAAGCCTGACTCCGCAGTTTATATCGAAACCTACTCCTCCGGGACTAACAACTCCTTCCTCAGCGTCGAAAGCTGCCACACCTCCTATCGGGAATCCATAACCAACGTGAACGTCTGGCATAACTAAACTGGCTACCTGTATCCCCGGCATGGTCGCAACATTTGCTGCCTGCTCAACGGCATCTCTCTCAAGAATTTGCATCAGCTTTCTGTTTATGTAAAAGTAAGCTGGTACCCTCATTCCTCTTTTGTAAGTTTTCGGGAGTTCCCACTTGTAATCGGTAATCTTTTTCAGAATTCCCTCCATAACCATCACCCAAAGCAGTCTTTCGCTTTTTGATATTAATGCTTTTTCACACCAAAAAACTTATTGAATTTCCTCCATAGCTTGACAAGGAATGAAGATTGGTATACTCTACAGTGGCGAGTTCGGGGAAAGATTCGTGAGCAACCTCGCTTATCCTAAATCGTGTCCTCGCTTTGGGGCGTGCGGAATAGACGCGTGCGATTTTTGCAAGAGTTACGATCTTTCTAAGGCAATCGTTTTCGTTAAGCAGCTAAACTCTCCGGAGTTTTACGGCAACTACATAGAGGAACCAGAAACAATTGTTGGGGAAGTCGAAGACACCGATATCCTAATAGCTATAAACATGCATCCAGATTTGCTCGCCGATCTTCCAAGCATTGCGGAATTTAAATCCCTTATAGTCCCTGTTGAAGACCCGAAGTGGCTGTCTCCGGGTTTAAGAGAGCAGATTAGGAGAAGTTGCGAGGAGACCGGAAGGGAATTCTTCTCTCCAAAACCATTCTGTTCCTCAAATACCACCCTCTCGAAACTCGGATTCGGAAAGCCAGAGTTTGAAGTAGTGATGAACGGAAGCGCGATAGAAGACGTGAAGGTTTTAAGAAGTGATCCGTGCGGTTCAGCATACTACATTGCCAAGAGAATGAGAGGTTACGTAATAGAAAAGGTCGAAGATTTCTGGAAAGAGATCCATCAACATCAGTGCGCATACCCTTGCATGGCAAGCATGGATAGAGACAGAGAAATAAAAGAAGCTCCCTTCCACTTAGCCGGCTACATTATGGTTTATCAGTTCAGCAAAGCCTGCGGTATCGACGCTTCCGCTTTTATTCCCGAACACATGAAGAAGTTCGTTTTGTCAGAGTAGTTTTGTATGTCGAGCTCAATTTTATCGCTGATAAAATTTCTTCGTCTGCCTAACAGCAATTTAGATTGTTAAGGAATTATCTCCGTCGTGTTCAGATAAGGAGGATAAAGAGGGATATCGTAGCCCTTC